>NZ_BAAFRY010000004.1:0-124759 GCF_045866295.1 Ferrigenium sp. UT5 | reverse complement strand
GCCATTCTGTACGATGATCGCTTTATCCGTTCGATCCAGTAAAATGCATTCCGGCGAACCTGATGTGGGCACGTCTCAACCCGCCTCAAACACAAAAATCCTGACACTCCCGTCGGTCGTCATATATCTCGACACGCATTTCCCCGAAGGCGTTAAGTACAATATTTACTCGCCCCTGAATCGGCACTTCCCCCCAGTACCCTCTGAAGCCAACATATAAACTGCCCCCGGCTGTTGCATCGGCAAGTCCCCTGGGGCTGATCCACGTTGTAATGTTTGCTCCTTTGAAAGTATAGGAAATTCAACCACCCAAATCAAAGCAAATTCGCGCCAAAAACCTCCTCAATCCGATTTTCACCCGATCCACTTCCGAAATTCCTCACTCTCACGACAAAAATTTGCCGCTCCATCCTCCTAAAACCCCCGCAGAACGTTGCGCCTTAGACTCTCGGCTCAACCGCCCCCGAACGGGACACCTTGCGCATCTCGTTTCACCACGCCACCCGCTGATCAAACTCAAACACCGGTTCAGGTTGGGGTCTTGAATCCCACTGGGTATCATTACCCGCCTGCCGATGCGCCGCTTCCATCTCCCACAGCGGCGGCCCGCGTGCAGGGGCAACTTTGGGCGGCAGGGTGGATTCACCCAGATGCTCCAGTATCTTGCGCACTGAACTGCCCTCGGTGATAAAGGCGATGATGCGCATCGGCGACTGACACAGCGTGCATACCAGCGGCAACGTTTCGTAAATGCGCGCCAACAGCATTGCCCATAAATAGTGAGATGCGGCACGGTGGGGCGGTGCATCTGCTACGGTGACCTCCACCACTGGCGGCGCAACCACCGGCAACGGCGCCGTTGCCGTGACAGCAGCACGCAGCGGCGAGTTGGGCGCCAGCACTCCGTAGTAACGATGGCGGTGCGCGCGCGGTGGCGGGATGAGTGCGGCAATCTTGTCGATCAGCTCTAGTGGCGTGAGCACCAGATCACGCGGGCTATCGGTGCGGGGCTTGGGGTTGTGATAAAGCAAATGCTCGGCATCGAGTGTATGCAAATGTTCCAGTGCAAAAGGCGGACGGGCGCAGTAGCGCAGCAACCGTTCCAGCCCTGCCCGGTCTGTGCCACCGATGCACACCGAGGCATCCAGAGAGAAGCCGCCGCCGTGTTCCCAACTCAACATCTCGTCCCGATCACCCTTGCTGATTAAGCCGCGCCGGACGAAGGCACGCAGGATGCGCTGGCGAATTTTGGCTTGTACTTGTGCGATGGCGACGATGTCTAGATGGGTTGCAGCATGAAAGTCCACGCTTGTGATGGGTTCGGTAGTGTCGGCGGTCTCGACAATCTTCGCTACAGCTTGAAACACGCCATCCACGATGCAGCAATGGAAATGAGTGTGTGCATTCAGTGACGAGCCGAACCGGTGGATGAACGCGATTGCGCCGATACGGGCTGTGCTGACACAACCAGGACTATGTTCGCGCAAGCATCTTTCCACCCCGCGCAGAAAGATGCGCAGCACTGCGCCTTGCAGGGCGGTGTCGCGTTGTAGAAAGTAGCGCAGCCGTTTAGGCACGGAGAGCACCCATTGACGCACTGGAAGCCGAGGGAAGACGTGGTCAGTCAGATGCGCGGCAGTCTCCGCCATGCGGCGTGTGTTGCAGGATGGACACACGCCACGCCCTTTGCACGAGAAGGCGATGAGGAAGTCGTGGCCGCATTCGTCGCAATGGGCGCGGGCGAAGCCCTTGGCTAAAATTCCGCAGTCGAGATAGCGGCGGAAGGCTTGCTCGATGTAGGCGGGGGTGGATTCATCCCCCGGCCCATCGGCGAGTGCGAGCCAAGTCTCGAAGTGCGTTTGCACGGTGCGATACCAGAGGGTTTGCTCGGGGCGGCGGCGCTGGTAGCACCGGGCTTGTGTTGCGCTTGGTTTGACTGCGGCATCCATGGAAAACCCCTTTGGGGCTGATTGGATGGGCGCATCATAGAGAACGGACGTTCTGCGATCAATAAGCCTCAAGGACAGACTCTGATTTAATTTTTCTAGGATGCAATCCATTCACCATTCACTTTGGTGCGTAAAACGCCCCCTTGCATACTCTGCAACATGTCGGTAAAGTGCATCACATATAAAACCACATAAACGGGTTACAATAATGACTACAGTTTCGTTGCGTTTATCAGATGATGTTTTGAAAGCGGCTGAGCAATACGCCAAGATTCTGCACTTGCCTCGCGCGGAATATATCCGCCGCGCTATCGTGGCGATGAACGAGGATGTGCTGAAACAGAATCGGCGTGAGCAGTTGATGACAGTCTCCAAGCGCGTCGCTGCCGACAGCATGAGAGTGAATGCCGAATTCGCCGCCATTGAAGATGCGCCCCATGCTTAACGGTGAAGTCTGGCTGGCGAATCTGAATCCAGGCAAGGGGACTGAGCCCAGCAAAATCCGTCCTGTGTTGATCGTGCAGGGGCAGGCTTTGCTGGATGCGCAACATCCTTCCACGCTTGTCGTTCCGCTAACCACGCAGCTCATAGACGATGCCGAACCCTTGCGCATCCGCATCACGGCTCAAGGTCGGCTGACCGCCAATTCCGATTTGCTCCTCGACCAGTTACGCGCCATCGACAACCGCCGTTTACTTGACGGTCCGCTGCTGCGTTGCGATGGCGAAATGATGGTTCGGGTCTATGCGGCAATTCAGGACATCATGGAAACATAAACCAAACGTCCGAAGAAGAGAAAAAGCTGCGCGCAAGCAATTACAACGAGCAAAACAGACGAAGCAAACGACAACAGAAAAAACAACAAGGGAGCGCAAAAAGTGAAGCTGACATCAACGCTTTCCAGATTTAACGCTGATTACCCATGAAAGCCCCCGAACTTTTATTACCCGCCGGCACGCTCGACAAGATGCGCACCGCCTTCGCCTTCGGGGCGGATGCGGTCTACGCCGGACAGCCGCGTTATTCCCTGCGTGCACGCAACAACGAATTTACTTTGGATGGCTTGCAGACCGGCATTCGGGAAGCGCACGCGCTGGGCAAAAAACTGTTCGTCGCCAGCAACCTGATGCCACACAACGCCAAGGTGAAGACCTACATGGCGGACATGGAACCGGTCATTGCGATGCAACCTGATGCGCTCATCATGGCCGATCCCGGCCTGATCGCGATGGTGCGCGAACGCTGGCCGGCGCAGGAGATTCATCTTTCCGTGCAAGCCAACACGGTCAACTACGCCGCGGTGAAGTTCTGGAAGTCGCTCGGCCTGTCGCGCGTCATCCTGTCGCGCGAACTGTCGCTGGACGAGATCGAAGAGATACGCCAGCAATGCCCGGACATCGAACTCGAAGTGTTCATCCACGGCGCGCTGTGCATCGCCTATTCGGGCCGCTGTCTGCTCTCCGGTTACTTCAACCACCGCGACGCCAACCAGGGTACCTGCACCAATTCCTGCCGCTGGGATTACAAGGTGGACAATGCCGCCGAAGACGGCACGGGCCACATCGAAAAGGCTGCGCACCCCCACCTCAACCCTCCCCCGGAGGGAGAGGGGGCGAATGGATCGCTACGCGAGACTTATACAAAGTTGGACTTCGACTTCGACAAAGCATTGAGTGAATCAGCACTGTCCGATTGCGGCGCGCAGCCGCGCCATCCACTGGCAGACCGCGTCTATGTCATCTCGCGCCAGGATCATCCGAACGAGCTGATGCCGGTGCTGGAAGACGAGCACGGCACCTACATCATGAACTCCAAGGATTTGCGCGCCGTCGAGCATGTCGAGCGGCTGGTGAAGATCGGCGTGGATTCGCTAAAAGTTGAGGGCCGCACCAAATCCATCTATTACGTGGCGCGCACCGCGCAGGTGTATCGCCAGGCCATCGACGATGCATTGAAAGGCCGCCCGTTTAATCTGGAACTGCTGGGCGCGCTGGATGCGCTGGCGAACCGCGGCTACACCGATGGTTTCTACGAACGTCACCACACCCACGAACAGCAAAACTATATGCGCGGCCACTCTGAAAGTTTCCGCCAGCAATATGTCGGCGACATCGTGGCCTGTGCGAACGGCGTGGCCGAGATCGACGTGAAAAACAAATTCTCGGTCGGCGACAAGCTGGAAATCATCCACCCCGCAGGCAACTGCATTATCGAGCTGAAAGAGATGAAGAACCTCGAGGGCGAAGCCGTCACTGTCGCACCGGGCAGCGGGCATCGCGTGCAGATACCGTTGCAGGGTGAGCTGGCCAAAGGCATGTTGGCCCGATTTATTTGATCATCTCGAACTTTGTAATCACCCGCTTGTCAAGGCCGGCATCCCTCAACCCTGCGGAGCTCATTGATGAACTGGAAAAACACCCCTGTTCGCTATGGCGCGCTTGCCATCGGTCTCCACTGGCTGATGTTGCTGTTGTTCGTCGGCGTGTACGGCAGCATCGAACTGCGTGAACTGTTCGAGAAAGGCAGCGACCCGCGCGAGATGCTGAAGACCTGGCACTTCATGCTGGGGCTGCTGGTGTTCCTGCTGATCTGGCTGCGCATTGCGGCACGTTTCTCGGGCCCCAACCCCGGCATCAACCCAGAACCTGCAAGAATCCAGATGCTGTCGGCAAAATTATTGCATCTGGCACTCTATGCGTTGATGATCGGCATGCCGCTGCTTGGCTGGTTGCTTCTCAGCGCATCGGGCAAAGTGATACCGTTCTTCGGTCTCGAACTTCCTGCGCTGATCGGCGCGGATAAAGCGCTTGCAAAACAAATCAAGGACGTGCATGAACTGGTCGGCACGGTCGGCTATTACCTGATCGGCCTGCACATCATTGCCGCCGTGTACCATCACCACATCAAGCACGACAACACGCTGCTGCGCATGCTGCCCGGGAAAAAATGATTCTGTCTTCTCTCTCACAGTCCAACCGCTACAGCGCGCTGCACCCGCTGTTCCAGCGCGTATTCGACTACATCCGCAACACCGACCTGTTCGCCCTCGCGCCGGGCCGCTATCCCATCGCCGGCGACGATCTGATCGCCATCGTGGAGCAGGTGCCGGGCAAGTCCAAGGAGATGGCGCGGCTTGAAGCGCACCGAAAATATATCGACATTCAGTTGGTATTGGAAGGTGATGAGCAGATGGGCTGGAAGCCGCTGGCGGATTGCTTGAATCCGGTGAGCGAACACAGTGAGGAGAAGGACATCCGCTTCTTCCACGATGCGCCTGCGTCGTGGGTCGCTGTGCCGCCGGATCATTTCTGCATCTTCTTCCCGGAGGATGCGCATGCGCCGCTGGTGGGCAGCGGCACGATACGCAAGGTGATCTTCAAAATTGCAGTGACCCCGGCGCCCATCTGATTGCAGCATCCGAGCGTGGACGGGTGCGGGTGCAATCGGCCACCGACAGTGCGCCCCGATTGGGGCGTCCAGCCTCTTACCGGCTTTGGGGTTGGGTCGTTGCCGGTTTGACCGCCTTGGGGATTTTTTTCGCTCGGGCGGCACTTTCCAAACGCTTGATTTGGTCTTCCAGCGATTTGATCTGCGCTTCTTTTTCGGCCATGTGTGCGTTCTGTTCTTCCATCTGCCGTGCTTTTATGATCTTCTGCCGATCTTCTTCCGCCTGTTCGGCAATCTCGTGCTGGACGGAATCGTTAAACGCTTTCAGGCACGAATTGAGATCCTGCACCGTTACAGAACAGGCCTCGCTCTCGGCTTGATGTGCGGCTTTGCCGATAGCCCGTTTGATCTCTTCAACCTGCCTGTCCAATGGCTGATCGCGCAAGTCCTTGAGGCCCAAAGCGGCGGCAATGCCCCGCAAGCGATCTTCTTCTTGCAGAACGATCTGCTCCAAAGACAGCGGCCCGGCAGCGGCAGGTTTGGCCTTGATCTGCAAGCCCAGCCGGGTTTGCAGCAAGGCGACTCGATCATTGATTTGTTGCGCATGGTGCGCGGCAAACAAGGCTTTCTCGCTTAAACTTTCGACCAGTTTCTGGTCGTCATGCGCAGCGGCAATCCGGTTTTTCGCATCTTGATAGATTTGTTCCGCCTCGGCGAAAGTCAGCGGGGCTTGCGCCTCTGCATTTTTCTTCCGGGTGTCCGCATTCAGTACCTCACTTTGGCGCAGCGCGCCCTCTTGTATCGACTTAACCACCAGGCCCAGCATCTGTTTGAGTAACGCGTCTTTTTCCTGATCGATGTTTTCCGGATTCTTGCGCTCAACTTTTTCGATCAACGTCGAAAATTTGCCGATTACTTTTTCATAATCTTCGGGAAGAAATTTGGCCGTCTGGTGTTCTTCCATTTTTGCTTTGAGCATCAACTCCTGGGAAAAACGATACTGCACGATGGCCATGATGGCCCGCCCTTTTTCCAGAATGGCGTCTGCCTTGGCCGCATTATTCGCAATCTCTTCTTTGGGCTTGTTCCCCAGTGCGCGCTGGTTTTCGCTCAAAATTTGCGCGGCAGCGCTGAAATGGCCCGGGGCCAGAAATCCCATGTTGGCGTTCCGTGCCTCGTCCACATTCTTTTCCAGCGCGGTCACCACCTCCAGCGCGGCGAGTTCGTTATATTTGTCCAATTGTGCGGGCGAGGCCTGAATCGTGTCGCTCACCGGCAAGGCGCAACTCACCATGAGCAGAGCACCCAATACAACCGCTAGCCGTTTCTTTATCGAACTCATGTTAGCTCCAGAATAAAAGTTACACAGGCACCCGTGATTAAAGCCGCGAAATACCGCTGACTCGATAAGCAAAAGCAACCGGGCGCTTGCTGCATCGTACTCCCGCAACGAAACTTCAGGTGCAATCGTATCGTTACGATCCTCAAGACACCATAAAAACATGCGAATCCAATTGGCAAGCTACACCCCAAACGCCCTCTTCGCTTAATCGTGGAATAGTTTAACTCACCTTTCCCGGTCAAACGCGATATCACCTTCCGTCACCGCATCGCCCAACTCAAGATGCACAAAATCAAACAGACTGGCATCAAGCAGATGCGAAGGCTTGATGTTCTGCATTGCGGTAAAGATGCTCTGCGTGCGCCCCGGATACTGGCGTTCCCAATTGTTAAGCATCTCCTTGATGTTCTGGCGTTGCAGGTTTTCCTGCGAGCCGCACAGATTGCAAGGAATGATGGGGAACGCCATGCCGCGCGCGTAGCGGGCGATGTCCTTTTCGGCGCAATAGGCGAGCGGACGAATGACGATGTGGTCGCCCTTGTCGGTCACCAGCTTGGGCGGCATCGCCTTCAGCTTGCCGCCGAAGAACAGGTTGAGGAACAGCGTCTCCACCATGTCGTCGCGGTGGTGGCCCAGCGCGATCTTGTTCGCGCCCAGCTCGCCCGCCACCCTGTAGATGATGCCGCGCCGCAGACGCGAGCACAGCGAGCAGGTCGTTTTCCCCTCCGGGATTTTCTCCTTGACGATGGAGTAGGTGTCCTGGGTCTCAATGTGAAAATCGACACCGATGCGCTTCAGATAATTCGGCAACACGTCGGCAGGAAAGCCCGGCTGCTTCTGGTCGAGGTTCATCGCCACGATCTTGAAATCGACGGGCGCGCGCTTGCGCAGCGTCAGCAGAATGTCCAACAGTGTGTAGGAATCCTTGCCGCCGGAGAGGCACACCATCACGGTGTCGCCGTCTTCGATCATGTTGAAGTCGCCGATGGCTTTGCCGACCGAACTTTCCAGCTTGCCCTTGAGACGGTTGAAGTTGGTGGAGCGGGATTCGAACTGGATGGTCTGGACGATGTCGTTCATCTGACTCTCAAATATTGATACTGCGCCCACCGTCCACCGCGATGATCTGCCCGGTGATGTAAGGTGCATCGGCGATCAGGAATTGCACGGTTCTGGCGATGTCGTCCGGTTCGCCTTCGCGCTTGAGCAGAGTGTGCGCCACGATCTTGCGCCGCGCCTCCTCGTCGCTCCACGCTTCGCCTTCCGGCCAGATGATGACGCCGGGCGCGACCGCGTTCACCCGCACCTGCGGCGCCAGTTCCTGCGCAAGCCCCCGGGTCAGCGCGGTCAGGCCCGCTTTGGCCACGCTATACAACAGGTGTCCGTGCATCGGACGCTCGGCATGGATATCGACGATATTGACGATGGCGCCGTGCCGACGGCGCAACTCGGCGGCGGCAGCCTGTGCCAGCAACAGCGGGGCCTTCAGGTTGGTGCCGGTCAGGTCGTTCCATTGTGCCGCATTGATCCCCTCCAGGGTGGTGGCATAGAAACTGGAAGCGTTGTTGACCAGCGCATCCAGCCGGCCGCAGAACTGAATCCCTTCCGTCACCATCGCCCTCAATGCATCGGGGTCGAGCAGATCGGCCTGCGCGCAAAACGCGGAATTCTCGCGCAGTCCATTCAACTCGGCACGCAGGGCGAACGCCTCGTAGGCCGAGCTGCGATAATGGATGACGACATTCGCTCCCGCCGCATGCAGGCGACGGCAGATCGCCGCCCCCACACGCTTGGCGCCCCCCGTAACCAATACTGTTTTGCCTTGCATCGTTTTCCCCACTAAACTCGCGCCATTTTCGATTATACCCGACCATGTCTGCCCAACTGCCTGCCCCTGCTGCCGCAGCCCTTGCCCATAGTTCGCGGCTATGCGACCTGATACACCGCGACATCGCCGCGCAGGGCGGCTGGATTCCGTTCTCCCGCTTCATGGAACTGGCGCTGTACGCGCCGGGGCTGGGTTACTACACTGCGGGCGCGCACAAATTCGGCGCCGCGGGGGATTTCATCACCGCCCCGGAACTGTCGTCCCTGTTCGGCCGCACGCTGGCCGGACAGCTGATCGAAGTCATGCAGGGCAGCGCGCCGCACCTCCTTGAACTCGGAGCGGGCAGCGGCAAACTGGCGCTGGACATTCTCGGCGAACTGGCCGCGCGCGACGCCCTGCCGGAAAGCTATTCGATCCTGGAAGTCAGCGCCGACCTGCGCGAGCGCCAGCGGACCTTGATCAGCGAGAATCTTCCGCATCTCGCCGACCGCGTGCGCTGGCTGGATACCCTGCCGGAACATTTCAACGGCGCGGTCATTGGCAACGAAGTGTTGGACGCGCTGCCGGTGCATCTGCTGTATTGGCGCGATGCAAATGCAAATATTCTCGAACGCGGTGTCGCCTGCAAGGGCGACACGTTTGCGTGGCAAGACCGCATTCCCGAGAATGCCGCCCTGCTCGACATCGCCGCCAACATTACCCTTCCGGATGATTACCTGAGCGAAATCTCGCTTGCCGCGCGCGGCCTGATCGCCACCCTGTGCGAGCGCCTCGACAAGGGGGCGATGATCTTCATCGACTACGGTTTCGGGGCACGCGAGTATTACCATCCGCAGCGCACGCGCGGCACCCTGATGTGCCACTACCGCCACCACGCGCACGGCGACCCGTTCTTTCTGCCCGGCTTGCAGGACATCACCGCCCACGTCGATTTCACCGCGATCGCCGAGACTGCCATCGACCATGGTGCGCATTTTTTGGGCTACACCTCGCAGGCGCACTTTCTCATCAACAACGGCGTGACCGATCTTTTGAGCAAAGTCTCGCCGGAAGAGGTGCGCGCCTACGCGCCGCTCTCCACCCAATTGCAAAAACTCACCAGCCCGGCAGAAATGGGCGAATTGTTCAAAGTCATCGCGCTGGGGAAACAGATGGATCAGCCGCTTGCAGGATTCCTGCGCGGCGACCTGTCGCGCTGCCTGTAAAAGATCACGGGAACGTTGGTTAAATCGTTATTCCCGGCAAGCGGGCGCATCAAACCAACGCAGTACCCTCGGCATCCTGTTTGACATGCTCCACCAGCAGTGAATACAGCCGGCGGCTATCCGCGCGCTGCACGGTGAATTTCCATGCGCCGACCTGAAATTGCTCGCCGCGCCTGGGGAGTTGGCCGGCCGTTTTCAGGATGAGTCCGCCGATGGTGTCGTACTCCTCATCGCTGAAATCCGAACCGAGTTCCGCATTGAAATCGGCAATGTCGGTATCGGCCTTGACGCGCCAGTGGCTATCGTCCTTGCGGATGATGTTGTCCTCATCCTCGTCGAAGTCGAATTCGTCGGCGATATCCCCGACGATTTGCTCCAGCACGTCCTCGATCGTCACCATGCCGCACACGCCGCCGTATTCATCCACTACCAGTGCCAGATGATTGTGGTTGCTGCGGAAATCGCGCAGCAGCACATTGAGGCGTTTTGATTCGGGCACGAACACGGCCGGACGCAACATGTCGCGCAGTTCGAATTCCTGGCCCGCGTAATACCGTAGCAGGTCCTTGGCCAGCAGGATGCCGATGATGTTGTCCTTGTCGCCGTCGATGACCGGAAAACGCGAGTGTGCCGTCTCGATGATGAAAGGCACGAACCGCTCCAGCGGCTGGCTGATGTCGATCACATCCATCTGCGCGCGCGGAATCATGATTTCGCGCACCTGGCTCTCGGAAACCTGGATGACGCCTTCCATCATGGAGAGTGCATCGGCATCGAGCAGATTGCGCTCATAGGCGCTATACAGCAGTGCGATGAGCTGCTCGCGATCCTCCGGCTCCCGCAGCAACATCATGGAGAGCCGTTCCAGCAAGGTGGGTTTGTTGCCGTTACTGCTACTGTCTGAACCGTCCATTACCCAACATCAACTAACAAGATAGGGCGCAGGATACCGTAATTTGCGGAGTAACGCAGTCTCGCGCGCTTCCATTATTTCTGCCTCGCGCTTCTTTTCATGGTCATATCCCTGCAGATGCAGAACGGCATGAAGGGTGAGATGGGCGTAATGCGCGAGCAGTGCCTTGCCCTGTTCCCGCGCCTCGCGTTCCACCACCGGCGCGCAGATCACCACATCGCCATACAGCGGATCGGTATCGTCATAGACGAAGGTCAGCACGTTGGTGGCGTAATCCTTGCCGCGATAAGCCAGGTTCAGCGCGCGCCCCTCGATTTCATCCACGATGCGCAGCACCATCTGCACATCCTTCTCCTGCGCCACTTGCACCCAGCGGCGGAATTGCGCGCGCGTCGGCATCTTTCCGGCATTGCTGGCGTACTGCACCGACAGCGAAAGTTTATGGGCGTCAGTCATGATTCTCGCTGTCCTGTTTTTCATATGCGGAAACGATCTTCTGCACCAGCGGATGGCGCACCACGTCTTCCGCGAGGAATTGCTGAAAGGCGATGCCGCGCACCTCCTGGAGCACCCTGCGCGCATCGTTGAGGCCGCTCTTTTGTCCGCGCGCCAGGTCGATCTGCGTCACGTCGCCGGTGATGACCGCCTTGCTGCCGAAACCGATGCGGGTCAAAAACATCTTCATCTGCTCGGGCGTGGTGTTCTGTGCCTCGTCGAGGATGATGAAGGAATGGTTCAGCGTGCGCCCGCGCATGTAGGCCAGCGGCGCAATCTCGATCGCGCCGCGCTCGAACGCCTTGGCCACCTTGTCCAGCCCCATCAAATCGTACAGCGCGTCATACAAAGGGCGCAGATAGGGATCGACCTTTTGTGCCAGGTCGCCGGGCAGGAAACCCAGGCGCTCGCCCGCTTCCACTGCAGGGCGCACCAGCACCAGCCGCTTCACCGTTTCGCGCTGCAGGGCATCGACCGCCGACGCAACCGCCAGATACGTTTTGCCGGTACCGGCCGGGCCGATGCCGAACGTGATGTCGTGTTCCTGGATGGCTTGCAGGTATTCATTCTGGCGCACGGTTCTGCCGCGCACTTCGGCCTTGCGCGTCATCAACAACGGCACCGATTCGCTGTTGGCATCCGGCAGATTTCGCTTCATCGACTCGATCAGGCCGAGTTGCAGGCGCTCCAGCGTGATGTCGCGCTTCGCTTCGAGATAGAAACGCTCCAGCACGCCCCGGGCTAGCGCAGCCTGATCGCCCGTGATGGTAAAGCGCTCGCCGCGGCGGGCGATATTCACCTCCAGCGCGGTCTCGATCTGGCGCAGGTTCTCGTCAAACGCCCCGCACAGATTGGCCAGCCGCTCGTTGTCAACCGGCTCGAACGAAAAATGCGCGCCTGTGCTCATCACGGGTGCAGCGCCTCGCCGCGCAGGGTATGGCCGGATACCGCGTTGATGCGCACCTCGACGAAGCGTCCCAGCATCCCCGGGGAGCCGGCAAAGTTGACGATGCGGTTGTTATCGGTGCGCCCGGCCATTTCACCCGCGTCCTTGCGCGACACATTTTCCACCACGACGCGCTGCACGCTGCCCACCATCCTCGCGCTGTATGCCTGCTCCAGTTCGTTGATGCGCGCCTGCAGCCGATGCAGGCGCGCCAGCTTGGTCTCCGGCGACGTATCGTCCGCCATCTCTGCCGCCGGTGTACCGGGACGCGGACTGAAGGTGAAACTGAAACTCACGTCAAAACCGACCTCGTCGATCAGCTTCATCGTCGCCTCAAAATCCGCCTCGGTCTCGCCGGGGAAACCGATGATGAAATCGGATGTGATTGAAATGTCCGGTCGCGCCGCGCGCAGCTTGCGCACGACGGATTTGTATTCAAGCACAGTGTAGCCGCGCTTCATCGCCGCCAGCACGCGATCCGAGCCCGATTGAACCGGCAGGTGCAGATGCGCCGCCAGTTTGGGCGTGGTCGCATAGACATCGATCAGGCGCTGCGACATCTCGCGCGGATGGGACGTGGTGTAACGCAAGCGCTGCACCAATGGACGCGTGGCAATGGCCTGCAACAGGAAGGCCAGATCGACGGTATCGCCATCCTCCGTCTCGCCCCGGTATGCATTCACGTTTTGTCCGAGCAGGGTGATCTCCCCCACGCCCTGCGCAGTCAATTCGTCCACCTCGCGCATGACATCGACAAACGGCCGCGACACCTCCTCGCCGCGCGTATAAGGCACCACGCAGAAGGAGCAGTACTTGCTGCACCCTTCCATGATGGAGACGAACGCCGTGCCGTGCGTGGCCCGCGCAGCAGGCAGATGATCGAACTTCTCGATCTCCGGAAAACTGATATCGACCTGCGGCCTGCCCGACGCGCGCCGTGCCGCAATCAGTTGCGGCAAACGATGCAGGGTCTGCGGCCCGAATACCACGTCCACATAGGGCGCGCGGCGGATGATCGCCTCACCCTCCTGGCTGGCCACGCACCCCCCGACCCCGATCAGCAAATCGGGGTTGCCCTGTTTCAGCGCGCGCGCGCGACCGAGATCGGAAAAAACTTTCTCTTCCGCCTTCTCCCGGATCGAGCACGTGTTGAACAGAATGATGTCCGCCTCTTCCGGTCGATCGATCTGCGTCATGTCCCCGCAGGCGCGCATCACATCCGCCATCTTGTCCGAGTCGTACTCGTTCATCTGGCAGCCATAGGTCTTGATGTACAACTTGTTTTTCATGCGGCGTTCCGTTCTGGCTGGTTCTGCCCGCCGGACAACAACCCTCAAACAAAAGGGATATTCCCGACAAATATACTCATATAATTATTTCTGCCCGTGCTAATTCGGCACGGGACATCTTCAAAAAACAATTTAGCCAAAGGGGAATACATGTCTTACATCGCAGATTTCACTGCCATCGGCGTTGCCATCTTCTCGGTCGGTTTTTCTGTCTGGATGGTGCTCCAGATGTTCGCCAAAGAGTAATTGTAATCCACGCGGGCCGGAGGCAATCTCCGGCCCTGCTTCCTTTTTTCTACCGTCCCCGTAGCCGAGCTACAGAGTCGGGTATTCCCCTCCTAACATCTTGCTCATCCAAATGTTTGTGCTACGATTGCCCCTGCTTTTTTTGTTGGTATGTTCAACTTGAATCTCTGGGAGGGGAAACATCATGTCTTTCATCGCTGACCTGTCTGCCATCGGTACTGCTGCTGTTGCCGTTATTTTTTCGCTGTGGATGCTGAAGCAGCTGTTCTCGGATTAAGTTCGTCGAGCACGCTCGCGGTAAAAACAGAACCCCGGCCCAAACCGGGGTTCTGTTTTTTCTCGGCAGTTTGTCAGAATCCCGACAACCCGATCGACCCTGCGGTCAAGGTCGTCTTCGTCCAAGCCTGCCCGTCATCACCCCTGATGTATCGCGGCCTCGCGCCAGATGCGCCACAGCGCATCCCTCAGGCTGGCACGTACCGTTTGCAGATACACCGCGCTGGCGCTCAAGTCGCGCACCAAACGCCGGTGTGCCTTGCCCAAGTTGTGATACGGCATCTTCGGGAACAGGTGGTGGGTGGCATGATAACGCAGTCCGACCGGCGCCCAGAGTGCGGTTAAAAACAGATTGCCCGGCACATTGACGGAGTCAAGAAACTGCTCTCCAACCGTCAACCGGTGATCCGGCGGATTGCGGTAGGCGTGTGCGGCCAGCGTGCGCAACGCGTTGATTGAAAAAATCAGCGCCATGATGGCGTACCACAGCACCAGCACTTGATAGCCCAGAATATCCAGCGCAACACCCGCAAGCAACACGACCGCAAACACAAACGCGCCAAACTCCTGCAAGACCCAGCGGTGGTCGTTGCGAATGGCTTTGGGCGACCGCACGTAATTCAGATCTATCGTCAACGAAGAGGCGCGCGCCCACACCCAACGGCGCACGGGCGGGGAAACCCATGACAGCGGGGTCAGCAACAGAAAGCGCGCCACCACCAACAGGGGCAACACCAGCGACAACAGCACATACACGATCATGCCGAAAGGCGGCTGAAGGGCAAAGGGAACATATTCCCCATCATTGCCCGTTCCATAGACATCCCGTTTATGGTGGTCGTTATGCACGCCATCGTAGGTAAAGGATGGCGTCAGCAGGGGAATGCCGCAGGTGAGGTTCCACACCACCCGAAACACGCGGAACGTTCCCTTTTTCAGATGCGCCAATTCGTGAATAAAAATGACCGCGCGATAAAATGCCAGTGCGGCGATCAGATACGCCGCGATTTGCCCCACGGAAAACGCGGGCACACGCAACGTCACGGCGACCGCCCCCCAGGCGAGCAAGATATGGAACAGAAAATCCGCCCAGTAAATCCACGGGGTTGGCGTCATCAAGTCGCGCACCAATGCGCGCGCCTCGGTGAATGGAAATTCGGAGGGATTTGTCACGGCAAACTCGGGATTTTCGTTCAAAATGGGTTGTCATTTTAACATGGCCGTTCGTGGCGCACGCCGGGAATTCCCCATACCGTATCCCCACTGAAATGACCGCGCCCGGTCTGTCTTTGGGCTGGCTCTGCGATGACCAGCCGTCTGCAATGACGCCCTTTCGGTTCGTGCGTTTCACCGCTCATCCGGGCGCAGCGCCGGATAGCGCCCGGTGCCGGTGCCCGGGCGGAACGCCGCCCATTTGCGCGAACTTTCCAGGCTGGCCTGCTTGTCTTCCGCGCGCACGCCATGCCGGTTTGGAAAATAGCCTTCCAGCCAGCGCACGATGGGCATGAACTCCTGCCGCTCTTTCGCGCTGTCGTTTTCGTCCAGCTCGAAGAGCCCCACACCCTGCTCGGACGCCTGCAAATAGATTTCGCTGTCGCTCAAACTGGCAAGGAAAGGCATCTTGAGCGAGGTCAGGAATCGTTCCAGCGCGGCATAGGCGGTACTGCCGCGGTTGCGCACCCGGCTGGCAACGACGGCCATGCGCGCGGTGGCGGTGCGGGCGCCGCCCACCAGAAACAGATCCTTGATGAAATCGGCGGAGGCGCGGATGTCGATCGGCGAAGGCGCGACCGGAATGAGGATGAAGTTGGCTTTGCGCACCAGCTCCTTCAGCAGCAATCCGCCGATACCGGCCGGCGCATCGATGAGCAGCACTTCGGTTTCAGGCGGGACAAAGCCCTGACGGCTGCCCAGGCGCACATTACCCTTCGCCGGTGCGCCGCTGGCGGCATGGATGACGGGCAGGTTCTTCGGCCGCGCCTGCAGCCAGTGCAGGCTGGAACCCTGCGGGTCGTAGTCGATGATGGCCGTGCGGCGCTGGCGCGTGGCGTAGTAGCCGGCGAGATTGGTGGTCAGCGTGGTCTTGCCCGATCCGCCCTTGGAATTGATCACCAGTATGGTCAGCACTTATCCCCCCCTTCACCCAGCAGCTTCACACTGCCCCACTGGCGCCGGCTGATCGGCAACTTCTCGTCCAGTCCGTGCAATTTCAGCAGCCAGCCGCTTTCGCCCTCGTCGCCGCCTTTTTCGAAACCCGCCACGGCCGCCTTCGCCACCAGGCAACTGCGGTGGATGCGCGCGAAGCGCGCAGCATATTCCTTTTCCAGCGCGGTCAGCGCCTCCTCGATCAGGTACTCGCGCTGGGCCGTGCGCACCGTGACGTATTTCATTTCCGCGCGCAGATAGAGTACCTCCTCGATCGGCACCAGGATGACTTTGCCGCGCTCGTGCACCGACAGATGGGTGCGCGCCTCCGGCATCAGCTCCTGCAACAGCTCGGTGCGCAGCGGCACCGCGTCGCGCGCGCGCGTCAGCGCCTCGAACAGACGGCCGAGGCGAATCGGCTTGAGCAGATAATCTATGGCGCGCCGTTCAAAGGCCTGGATGGCATATCCATCGTAGGCGGTGGTGAAGATGACGACCGGCGGATGCTCAAGTTTGTTCAGGTGCTGCGCCAGTTCCAGCCCGTCCATCTGCGGCATGCGGATATCCATCAGCACCACCTCGGCCGGCGTTTCGCCCAACTTGTCCAGCGCTTCCTGCCCGTTGCCCGCCTCGCCCACCAGATGCAACTCGATCTGCGCGGCGCAATCGTCGAGCAGTTCTTTCAGGCGGCGGCGCGCCAGCGGTTCGTCGTCCACCACGAACACGGTCATCGGCAGGGTAACGGTATCGTTCATGTCTGTTCCTGTTTCAGCCAGGGAATGATGATATGCACCGCGTAACGGTCGGCGTTGTGTTCCACCCGATACTCGGCCTCGACATCGAACAGCAACGCCAGGCGCTCGCGGATATTCGCCAGGGCCATGCGGTTGCCGCCCGTCGCCACGGCTGCCGCGGGCAGCGGGTTCTGCACCTCAAGGTGCAAGCGCTTGTCCGCCGTGTAGAGACTGACCTCGATGAGGCCGCCGACCGCCAGCGGCTCGATGCCGTGATAGACCGCATTTTCCAGCAGGGGCTGCAACACCAGCGGCGGGATCAGCGCATTGTCCGGCATGTTCATGATATGCCAGCGCACTTGCAGACGCTCGCCCATGCGCAACTGCTCCAGCGCCAGATAGCGCTGCGCCAGCGCGACCTCGTCTTGCAACGCCACCAGCTCATGCGTGTCGCTCATCGCCATGCGGAACAGGTCGGCCATGTCTTCCAGCGCGGCCTCCGCCCGTTTGGGTTCGGTGCGCACGATGGCGAGCACGGCATTGATGCTGTTGAACAGGAAATGCGGGCGGATGCGCGCCTGCAATGCCTGCAAACGCGCTTCCTGCAACACGGGCGACAGCGCCTGCGCGCGCCAGCGGAAATAACCCAGCAGCAGCGCTACGATGAGCGCGCTTAACAACAGGCGGCGCAGCTCGGCGAATCCGCCGTACCCGTTCGCGGCCGCGAACAATTCCCCGCCCATCCGGCCCAGCGCGAAAGTGAGCAGCACCACCCCGGCCACGATCAGCATTGCCGCCTGCCCGTACGCCAGCCGTCCCAGCGCCGGATCGAGCGCGTACAACAACAGCAGGGCACTCAACAGCACGGGTTGCAACAGGGCGGAACCGAGCAGCACTTGTTGCCACAGATCGTCTGGCGATGCCGCTGCGGCCAGCGCCAGAAACAGCGCCGTCGCGTTCACCAGCAGCACGATGCGCAACACCGTGCCCATGTTGCGGAAGTCGGGCAACCATCGGGGCTGAATGTTTTGATTTATACTGCGCGTCCGTTTCATCGCATAACTATTTATTTGGGTACCCACCCTCCTCCCAACCTTCTTCCGGCGGGAGAGTTGCAAACGCCGCGCATCCGCGCGGATCTATTGGCATGAGTGGGCACTCATTCTGGACAAGACATGGCAACGATGCAAGACAATGCAGCCTGGTCGGGACGTTTCAATGAGCCCGTGGCAGAACTGGTGAAGCGCTATACCGCTTCGGTGGATTTCGATCAGCGCCTGGCGCTGGTCGATATCCAGGGCTCGCTGGCGCATGCGCAGATGCTGGCGGAGTGCGCCATCATCAGCACCCAGGACCTGCAGGACATCCGGCGCGGACTGGCGCAGATCGAAAACGAAGTCATCAGCGGCGACTTCGACTGGCAGCTCGATCTGGAAGACGTGCACCTCAATATCGAGAAGCGCCTCACCACGCTGGTCGGCGACGCGGGCAAGCGCCTGCACACCGGCCGTTCGCGCAACGATCAGGTGGCGACCGACATCCGCCTGTATTTGCGCCACGAAATCGACAATCTCGTGGCCTTGCTGAAAAACCTGCAGACTGCCTTGCTCGATCTGGCGGAACCGAACACGCACACCATCCTGCCCGGGTTCACCCATCTGCAGGTGGCGCAGCCGGTCAGCTTCGCCCACCACCTGATGGCCTACTTCGAGATGCTGCAACGCGACACCGAACGTTTTGTCGACGCGCGCCGCCGCGTCAACCGTCTGCCGCTGGGCGCGGCGGCGCTGACCGGCACCAGCTACCCGATCAAGCGCGAGCGCGTGGCCGAGCTGCTCGGCTTCGAGGCGGTGTGCCAGAACTCGCTGGACGCGGTGTCCGACCGCGACTTCGCCATCGAATTCACCGCCGCTGCCGCGCTGGTGATGACCCATCTGTCGCGCCTGTCGGAGGAACTGATCCTGTGGATGAGCCCGCGCTTCGGCTTCATCGACATCGCCGACCGCTTCTGCACCGGATCAAGCATCATGCCGCAGAAGAAAAACCCCGACGTGCCAGAACTGGTGCGCGGCAAGACCGGCCGTGTGAACGGCCATCTGGTCGCCCTGCTGACCCTGATGAAAGGCCAGCCGCTGGCGTACAACAAGGACAATCAGGAAGACAAGGAACCGCTGTTCGACACCGTGGATACGCTGACCCAGACCCTGCGCATCTACGCCGACATGATGCGCGGCATCACCGTCAAACCGGATGCGATGCGTGCAGCGGCTTTGCAGGGTTATGCCACCGCCACCGACCTGGCGGATTATCTGGTGAAAAAAGGCCTGCCCTTCCGCGACGCGCATGAAGCCGTCGCGCTGGCGGTGCGTCATGCCGAGCAGAAAGGCTGCGACCTGGCCGAACTCAAGCTCGATGAATTGCAGCAGTTCTCCGCGCTCATCACGGACGACATCTACGGCGTGTTGACGCTGGAAGGCTCGCTCGCCGCGCGCAACCACACCGGCGGCACCGCTCCGCAACAGGTGACGGCAGCCATCGCGCGTGCGCGCAAGCTGCTTGCCGGGTAAGCCCTTGCCGGATCGCAAAAGAAAGGGCGCAATCAATTGCGCCCTTTTGTTCTCTGTGGGTCGGGTTTTAACCCGACATTGTCGGACTGAGGTCGGACCCACAGGTTTTATCCCAGGCTCAAATCTGGCCAACTCCCGTGGGGCGCGATCAAGGTTTAGTGTTTCTCCTGGTGCCCGCCGAACTCGTAGCGCAGCGCCGACAGCAGCTTGTTGCCATAGTCGTCCTCGTTGCGCGAGCTGAAGCGCGAAAACAGCGCGGTGGTCAGCACCGGGGCCGGCGTGCCGGATTCGATGGCGGCGATACTGGTCCAGCGCCCTTCTCCGGAGTCGGATACCTTGCCGCTGAATTTGGACAGGCTCGCGTCGCCTTGCAGGGCGTGCGCGCTCAGGTCCAGCAGCCAGGAACTCACCACGCTGCCGCGCCGCCACAACTCCGCCACTTCCGCCACATTGATGTCGTAACGGAACGCTTCCGGTTCGCGCAGCGGGGTGGTTTCCGCGTCGGTCTCGCGTTTTGCGCCGCCGACGTTGGCGTGTTTGAGCAGGTTGAAGCCCTCGGCGTAGGCGGCCATCATGCCGTACTCGATGCCGTTGTGAACCATCTTGACGAAGTGTCCCGCGCCTTCCGGGCCGCAATGCAGATAGCCCTGTTCGGCGCTGCTGGGTTGACCTGCCTTGCCTTCGGTGCGCGGGGCGGATTCGACGCCCGGAGCGAGCGAGACGAAGACCGGCTGCAGACGCGCAAAGGTCTGCGCTTGCGCGCCGATCATCAGGCAGTAGCCGCGTTCCAGTCCCCAGGTGCCGCCGCTGACGCCGACATCGGCATATTGAATGGATTTTGCAGACAGACTTTTCGCGCGCGCGATGTCGTCCTTGTAGTACGAGTTGCCGCCATCGATAAGGATGTCGCCCGCGCCCAACAGCGGGGTCAACTCGGCAATCGCGGCATCCACCACGGCGGCCGGCAACATCAGCCAGATGGCGCGCGGTGCCTGGAGCTTGCCCACCAGCTCCGCCACGCTGGCGGCGGCGGTCAATCCCTCCTGCGCCAGCGTCTGCACCGCCGCCTGATTGCGGTCATATACCACGCAGTCGTGTCCCGCCTTGTGCAGGCGGCGCGCCATGTTGGCGCCCATGCGCCCCAGTCCGATCATTGCGATTTGCATCTTCTTCTCCTTGGTTAAACTTAAACGTAAAAATCTTGCTCCACCGCGTCACGCGGATGCGCGCCGGGCCGTTCAGCTCACGGGCACGGCAGCCTTATCCAGAAACCATTCGGCGTCCTTCACCCCTGCGGCGGGCAGCGCCTCGCCGCGCGCAATGCGTTGCAGGGCGTCGCGCTTGCCGCTGCCCGCCACCAGAAACAGTTTGTGCCGCGCCGCGTTCAGCGTGGCGAGGCTCAGGCTGACGCGTTGCGGCGGCGGTTTGGGCGCATCGAACACCGCCACCGCGGGCTCAGCGCGTTGCAACGCCGGGTTGCCCGGAAACAGGCTGGCGGTGTGGCCGTCCTCTCCCAAGCCCAGCAGCACGAGGTCGAGTGCGCCCGCCTGCGCCAGCCATTCGCTGTAGCGCGCGGCGGCCGCTTGCGCGCCCAGTTCCGCCGGAATGGCGTGCAGATGCGTGGCGGGCAGCGCCACGTGCCGCAACAGGCTGTCTTGCGCCATGGTGTCGTTGCGCTGCGCGTCGCCCACGGGCAGGCAACGCTCGTCGCCGAAATAGACCTGCACGCGCCCCCAATCCACCGGCATCGCGCGCAACGCGGCGTAACAGCGGCGCGGAGTTTCGCCGCCGGCCAGTGCGATGCGGCAATGCGCGCGCTGCGCCAGCGTGGCGGCGATCAGTTCGGCGATGCGCGCGGCACAGGCGGCCGCCAGCGCATCGGCATCCGCGCTGACATGCAGCCGACTGGCATTGGGCAAATCAAACGCGTTCATGCCGCCCCCGCCTGCGCCGCGAACAGCGCGGGACCGTACAGCGCGGCACGGTCGTTCAGGATGACCTTGACCGGCATCGCCTGCAGCAGCGGACGCATGCGTCCCTTGTCGTTGAACGCGGCGAGAAAGCCGCCCGTCTGCAACAGCGGCAGAATCTTCGGTGCGATGCCGCCGCCAATGAACAGGCCGCCGCGACTCATGGTTTTCAGGGCCAGATTGCCGGCCTCCGCGCCGTATAGCGCGACGAACCAGTCCAGGGTTTCCACGCACAGCGGATCGCGCTGTTGCAGCGCGGCAGTGGAAATGGCGGCAGCGGCGTTTGCCCCCGGCACGTCTTGCGCCAGCCAGTCCGGCAACGGCGCATGACGATGCTGGCGCAGGAAGGAATAGAGATCGGGCAAGGCCATGCCGGACACCACCCGCTCCCAACTCACGTGTTCGCGCTGCTGTTGCAAGTGTTGCAACAGTGCAACCTCGAGTGCGTTGCGCGGGGCGAAGGTGGCGTGCCCGCCCTCGCTGGCAAAGGGATGATGGCGTTGCCCATCCCAATACAGTCCCGCTTCGCCCAGTCCCGTGCCCGCCGCGATCACCGCCTGGTTGCCCTGCGCGCCGGGCGTTCCGGCTTGCAGGGTGAGCAGGTCGGCGTCGCCCAATGCGGGGATGCCCCAGGCCGTCGCTTCCAGATCGTTCAGCAGATGGCAGCGCGCGAACCCGAAGCGGGTTTGCAGGGCATCGGCCTCCAGCCGCCAGGGCAGATTGGTGGCCTGTGCCACGCGACCGTTGACCGGCCCGGCCACGCCGAACGCGGCGGCGCGCACCGCTCCGGTATCGCCCAGGAATTCGCCCAGCAAGGCATCGAAGGTCGGGTACTGTTGGCTGGCAAAACTCTGCTCGCGCCGAATCTCGACCCGCGTGCCGTCCACCTCGGCCAGCGCCAGCCGGGTCTTGGTGCCGCCGATGTCGCCGGTCAGAAACATCTTAATAGGCTTCCAGCTTGCCGCCATTCAGCGCCAGGGAATGGCGCCAGAACTGGTCTTCGCGGTCAAACAGGCGATAGGTGCCGCGCGGGCCCCAACTGCCCGCGGCATAGGTATTGATGAACTCGCGTTCCATCGCCCACACCTTGAGCACCGGATCAACCACGCGCCAGGCCGCTTCCACCTCGTCGATGCGCAGGAACAGCGAATGGTCGCCCGCAATCACGTCCAGCAACAGGCTTTCATAAGCATCGAAATCCTGGTCGCCTTCCTTGCGGTAGGTCGCATCCAGGCTGATGGTGCGCGTTTGCACGTCCAGCCCCGGCACCTTCACCTGCAATTCCATGCGCATGCATTCGTCCGGCTGGATGCCGAGCATGATCCAGTTGGGCTGCTGCGGTCCCTGCCGCGCATGGCGCAGCAAATCCTGCGGCGGATTCTTGAAGCGGATGCAGACCGCCGAACTGTTCTCGGCGAGGCGCTTGCCGGTGCGCAGGTAGAACGGCACGCCCGCCCAGCGCCAGTTGTCGATGAACAGTTTCATCGCGGCATAAGTTTCGGTGGTGCTTTCCGCCGCCACGTTCTTTTCCTCGCGGTAACCGGGCACGGTCTGGCCGCCGATGGTGCCGCTGGCATACTGGCCGCGGAAGGCATGCGCGTGGACCGCATTCTGCGTGATGGGGCGGATTGCCTTCAACACTTTCACTTTTTCGTCGCGCAGATGCTCGGCCGACATCGTTACCGGAGGCTCCATCGCGACCAGCGCCAGGAGTTGCATCAGATGGCTCTGCATCATGTCGCGCAGCGCCCCGGCGCCCTCGTAATAGTCGGCCCGTCCTTCCACCCCCAGCGTTTCGGAATGGGTGATTTGCACATGGTCGATGTAGTGGTGGTTCCACAACGGTTCCAGCAACAGGTTGGCGAAGCGGAACACCATCACGTTCTGCACCGTGCCTTTGCCGAGATAGTGGTCGATGCGGAAGATTTGCGGTTCGTCCAGATGGCGGTACAGGCTGGCTTGCAGGGTTTGCGCCGAGAGCAGGTCATAGCCGAACGGCTTTTCGACCACCACGCGGCGCCAGCCGTTCTTCTGCTTGAGCAGGCCGACGCCGCCCAGTTTTTCCACGATGGCGGGATAGTCGGCCGGGCGCACTGCCATGTAATACATGATGTTGGGGGGGAAATTGGGATCGTCGTCCAGCAGCTTTTGCAGGCGCGCGTAAGCGCCATCGTCGCCCGGAGGCACGGCAAAATAATGGAGGCGCGCGCAAAAACGTTTCAGCACCGTCTGGTCCAGCTTTTCGCCATAACGCTCGTGCACGATGTCGCCCACCATCGCGTGCCAGGCATCGGTTTCGTAATGCGTAATATCGCAACCGAGAATGACCAGGTCTTGCGGCAGTCGCCCCAGCATTTCCAGATGGAACAGCGCGGGGATCAGTTTTTTGCGGCTCAAATTGCCGCCCGCCCCGAAAAAGACCAGGGTGCAGGGTTCCAGCGTTTTCATGGTGTGTCGTCCTTGTGAGATTGGGTGTGTAGCAGGCAGAGCAGATTGGCAACCAATCCGGTCCAGCCGGTCTGGTGCGATGCCCCCAAACCTTGTCCCGTGTCGCCGTGATAATACTCGTTGAACAGCAATAAGTTGCGCCAGTGTGCGTTGTCCTGGTGCGGATCGTCGCGGGCGAAAGCGGGAATATGGCCTTCG
Source organism: Ferrigenium sp. UT5 (assembly GCF_045866295.1). Taxonomy (NCBI): domain Bacteria; kingdom Pseudomonadati; phylum Pseudomonadota; class Betaproteobacteria; order Nitrosomonadales; family Gallionellaceae; genus Ferrigenium; species Ferrigenium sp. UT5. Next base: position 100,821 of record NZ_BAAFRY010000004.1, on the reverse strand, counting down.
GCATCCCGCTGAAATATGGCCGTTATACGCTCCGCCAGCAGGCACGCCACCTCGCGCAAAGTCATCTCGCAATCATCCAGACAGGGCACGGCCACCTTGAAATTATCCCCGAGATACTGATGAAACTTCAGCAGCGTTTCAATCAGCAAATAGTTCACCGGCAACCACACCGGCCCGCGCCAGTTGGAATTGCCGCCGAACAGCCCGCTGTTCGATTCGCCCGGCAGATATTCGATCAGCGCGTGCCCCACCGCAGGCAGCCAGCCCAGATCATGGTGCGTGGCATGGATGCGGCTGACGCTGCGCACGCCGTGTGCGGACAGGAACTCGTTCTCGTTCAACAGGCGGCGCAGAATCGGCGGCAGCATGGTGTGGTCGGCCAGTGCCAGCAAATGCTCGCCGCGCTCGTTGGTGTGTGCCGGACAGGCGCAGATGGTGTGGCCGTCGAACATGCCGCCGGCATGGGCCAGCAGCATTTTTTCGAAGCGCGGCACATTCTTCAGCAGGCGCGGCTCGACCACTTCACAGGCGAACAGCGGGATGATGCCGACCATGGAAAACACGTCGATGCGGTGGCGCTCGCCCTGCGGCGTAACGATCACATCCTTGAAGAAGCCGTCCTGTGCGTCCCACAGTGACGGGCTGTGATCCACATTGCCCGCCATCACGTTCGCCATGGACAAAAACTGGCTGTAGCACTGCAGGGCAACCTCTTCGTAATCCGGCTCCTCCACCGCCAGTTCGAGCGCGATCAGCGTCATGTTGAGCGCGAACATCGCCATCCAGCCGGTGGCATCCGCCTGTTTCAGCCGGTAGCCTTCGGGCAGCGGCTGCGAGCGGTCATACACCGAGATGTTGTCCAGCCCCAGAAAGCCGCCCTCGAATACGCCGTGGCCTTCGCTGTCCTTGGCATTCAGCCACCAGGCGAAATTGAGCAGCAGCTTGTGCAGGCTGCGCCGCAGAAAACTGCGGTCGCCCGTGCCGCCTTGTGCACGCTCCATGCGGTACAGTTTGAGCACCGCCATCGCCTGCACCGGCGGATTGACATCGCCGAACGCCCACTCGTAGGCGGGAATCTGGCCGCCGGGGTGCAGCGTGTCCTCGCGCAGCAAGGTGCCCAGTTGTGCCTTGGCAAACTCGATATCCAGCAGTCCCAGCGACAGCGTGTGGAAGGCCAGGTCCCACGCCGCAAACCACGGAAACTCCCAACTGTCCGGCACCGACATCACTTGCGCCAGTTTGAAATGACGCCAGTTTTTGTTGCGCCCGAACTGGTGTGACGCTGGCGGGCGTGAAGTATCGCCATCCAGCCAGCGCGCCACGTCGTAGTGATAGAACTGCTGGTTCCACAGCATGCCCGCCAGCGCCTGGCGCAGGACGGTGCGCTCTGCTTCCTTGCCCGGCAACAGGGCGCGATAGAAATCGTCCGCCTCCCGTTCGCGTTGGGCAAACGTCTCTTCGCTGGCAGCAAAGGGTTCCAGCAGCGGCGTAGCGGACAGCACAAGTTCCAGCGTCATGGTCTCGCCTGCCGCGACGGTCAGCGTATGCCAGGCGGCGAACTTGGTGCCGGTGTGCGCCGGATTCACCGCCGCCGCTTCGCCCTGCACCACGCGCCGGTGAAAGGCATCTTTGACGAACGGTGTGCGGTTGGACTGCCCCCAGAGTTTTTCCGCATTGCTGTCGTTTTCGGTGAACAGGGGTTGCGCGCTTTGCCTGCCGTACAAATGATAGTCGCCCAGGCCTTCGACTTTCGCGCGGATCGCCCAGGCCGCCCCCTTGGGCGCATCCGTCAGTGCCAGATGCGGTTTGAATCCAATGTCATCGCCCCATGCCCAGGTATTGCGGCACCACAGCGTCGGCAGCAGATGCAGGGTGGCCGTTTCCGGGCCGCGATTGCTCGCCACAATGCGAATGTGCATCAGTTCCGGTGCGGCCTTGGCATACGCGACTTCGATATCCCAGTAACGGTCGTGCACAAACACGCCGCTATCAAGCAGATTGAACGGCGGATCGGCGCGCGTGCGGCGCGCGTTTTCATCGACCAGTTGGCTGTAGGGAAACGCCGCCTGCGGATATTTGTAGCGGTAGCGTAAAAAACTGTGGCTGGGGGTGGCGTCCACGTAAAAATACACTTCCTTCACATCCTCGCCGTGGTTGCCCTGATTGCCGGTGAGTCCGAAGGCGCGCTCTTTCAGGATGGCGTCCTGGCCATTCCACAACGCCAGCGCAAAACACAGGCGTTGCTGTTCGTCGCAGAGGCCGCCCATGCCGTCTTCGCTCCAGCGATAAGCGCGCGAACGCGCCTGATCGTGGTCAAAATATTCCCATGCCGTGCCGTCCGCGCTGTAGTCCTCGCGCACCGTGCCCCAGGCCCGCTCGGACAGATATGGCCCCCACAGTCGCCAGGGTTCGCGGCCTTCTTTTTGCGCGGCAAGGCGCTGCTGTTCTGCCGCACCGGTTTTGCTGTTCCGTTTCATGACGACCCTTTCTGTTGGTGCGCGCGTTGCCGGTGCCGGATCTTCCACCACGCCTCCAGCAGACAGGCGACCGACCAGGCCTGACTGGGCGCACCGCGCGGTATATGCGGCGCATCGCCATCGAAGATTTCACTCACGGTCCCGAGTCCGGCATCGGAAAGATGTTGCGGCAGCGCATTCAGCCGCGACAAAGCCAGCGTCGCATCATCCGTGACCCGGTATTCGGCCAACATGTAATGTCCCAGCAGCCACGCCCACACCGTACCTTGGTGATAGGCGCTGTCGCGGGAACGGACATCGCCTGCGTAGCGCCCACGGTAGGCGGGATGCGCGGGGTCGAGCGAGCGCAAGCCGAAGGGGGTCAGCAAACGGTCGCGGCAGATGGCCAGCACGGTCTGCCGCGTGTGCGCATCCAGCGGCGAGAACGGCAGGCTGACGGCGAAAATCTGATTGGGGCGGACGGCATCATCATGCGCCTGCGCACCATCCAGCACGTCATACAGACCCAGACCATCGGCGCGCACGAAACGCTGAAAACCGTGCCGGGTGTGCGCAGCCATTTCCCGGTATTCCGCAGCGCGCGCCTCGTCTTTCATCAGGCCGGCGAATTGCGCCATGGTTTGCAGGGCGTTGAACCACAGCGCGTTGACCTCGACCGGCTTGCCGTGACGCGGCGTGATGACCTCGTCCCCCACCTTGGCATCCATCCAGGTCAGTTGCACCCCGGCCTCGCCCGCATGCAACAAACCGTCGCCGGCATCCATGCCGATCCCATGGCGCGTGCCGTCGCGGTAATGCGCGATGATCTGCTGCAGCACCGGCCATGCCTGGACGATGGCGTGCGTATCGTTGATGGCGGTGAGATAGGCGCACCACGCTTCGATGTACCACAGCGCGGCATCAACCGTGTTGTATTGCGGCGCATCGCCGTCGTTGGGAAACCAGTTGGGCAACATGCCGCGGTCCACCAGCGGCAGGTAGCCCAACAGCAATTCGCGTGCTTCCGCATAATGTCCCGTGGCCAGCAACAGGCCGGGCAGGGCGATCATGCTGTCGCGCCCCCATTCGCCGAACCACGGATAACCGGCGATGAGCGCGAAACGTCCAGGCGGTATGCGCAGCACAAAATTTTCAGACGCCAGGATCAACTGGTCCACACCGGACGGCGTATCGGTGAATGCCGGCACCGTCATCTTGACTTGCGTCAATCGCGCCAGGTCCCGTGCCTGAGCGCGCCGCATCGCCTCTTCCACATAACACACCGGTTCATCTTTTTCGATGGACGCGGTCAGTCCGACCCAGTGCCCGAGGTGAATGGGAAAGGTCATGAATCCGACGCACAAGTGGCGGTCGCGGCTGGAGAGGCCGCGTTCGCGCTCCTCTGACAGGTCAAAGTTTTCTACGCAGAAATGCGCCTGTTCCGCCACCCCGCAGCGCGAGTGAAAATGCAACGTGGGGCAATCGGGATACTGCACATCCAGCTCGTGGTCGCTGATTTGCAGCGCGGGTAAAGCCGTGTCGTAACCGCTTTCGCCATGATGGTCGCGGGTGTTGGTCATCAGGCGCAGACGCAACTGCAACTTGCGCTGGTGCGGGTTTTCCAGCAGGCGCCAAGCCAGATGGGTGCTGTGCCGGCCGTGTTCCATCCAGATGCGCGCTTCGAGCAGCAGGTCATCCAGACGGTAGCGCCACACCGGCATGCGCCCGTCCAGGCGGAACGATTCAAGCGCCAGATTGCCCTGCGGCTCAACAACGCCGCCGCCCCAGCGATTGGTATGCACGGGAATGACACGCTCTCCTTCCAGTAACTCGGCATCCGCTTTGGCGAACAGCAGATGACGCTGCAGGGCTCGCCCGATCGGCGCGACCAGCAAACCGTGGTAACGCCGGGTCAGCGTGCCGGCCACCGTGCCCCCGGCATAACCGCCTTTGCCATCCGACAACCACCACTCGCGCTGCTCCGCCTGCGCCAGATCGGTGCACAGTGCGCGGTCGAGTTGCACCTGTTGCGGCAGTTCGGTTTTCATCGCAATGTCTGATGAGGGTGGCGGAATAACATCCGGTCAGAGCTGCTCTGCCAGCCTGTTTTCGAGCTTGATCTGGTCAGCCGTAAAACCACGGATACCTTCCGCCAGCTTCTCGGTGGCCATGGCGTCTTCGTTCATCAGCCAGCGGAATTCGGCTTCGCTCAACGGCTTCGGGCGCGGTTCGGTCGCGCCGTTATCAACCAGTTTGCGTTCCAGAACGCCCTCGGTCGTGTCCAGTTCTTTCAGCAGCGCGGGCGCAATGGTCAACCGGTCGCAACCGGCGAGCGCAAGGATCTCGCCCATGTTGCGGAACGAGGCGCCCATCACGATGGTCGGGTAACCGTGCGCCTTGTAATAGGCATAAATTTTTCGCACCGATTGCACGCCCGGGTCTTCTTCCGCCGCAAAATCCTTGCCGGTTTTGACTTTGTACCAGTCGAGAATGCGCCCGACGAAGGGCGAGATCAGGGTTGCCCCGGCTTCGGCGCAGGCGCGTGCCTGGGCGAAACCGAACAGCAGGGTGAGATTGCAATGAATGCCCTCGCGTTCGAGAATTTCTGCCGCGCGGATGCCTTCCCAGGTCGAGGCGATCTTGATCAGCACGCGCGCGTTGCCGACCCCCGCCTCGTTGTACAGCGCGATCAGCTTGCGCGCTTTTGCGATCGTCGCGGCGGTGTCGAACGACAGGCGCGCGTCCACTTCGGTCGAGATGCGGCCGGGAACGGATTTGAGCACTTCCACACCGACCGCGACCGCCAGCTTGTCCATTGCATCGTGCGCCAGCTGTGCGCGGTCATTGCCCTGCAATTTTGCCCAGGCGATCGCATCAACGATCAGCGGCCCATATTCCGGCAGCGTTGCCGCCTTGAACAAAAGCGAGGGATTGGTGGTGGCATCCTGCGGGTGGTGGTGGCGGATGGCGTCGATGTCGCCGGTGTCCGCCACGATGGTGGTCATGCTTTCGAGTTGTTGCAACAGCGTGCTCATACAACCTCCTGGATTGGCCTTTGCTCGCGAATCGAGCATCGGCCTGCCTAGGTAGTCGAGAGAAACGCCGCGCCCTTACATTTCAACAGGTGCGGTCACCACGGGGCACTGATGGACAGCCGCCCAATGGAGTATCCGGGTTCAGTTTATGCGCAGACCTTCGATACCGCTCATCACGTCGCGGTCCTTGGTGGCCTGGCCTTCGAGCTTGATCTTCAGGCGCAGGTCGTTGACCGAGTCGGCGTTCTTCAGCGCTTCCTCGTAACTGATCATGCCGGCCTCGTGCAGGTCGAACAGCGCCTGGTCGAAGGTCTGCATGCCGATCTCGCGCGACTTGGACATCACCTCCTTGATCTCGTGCACCTGTCCCTTGAAGATCAGATCCGCGATCAGCGGAGAATTGAGCAGGATTTCGAACGCGGCCGCGCGACCCTTGCCGTCCCGTTTCGGGATCAGGCGCTGCGAGATGAGCGACTTGACGTTGAGCGACAGGTCCATCAGCAATTGTTCGCGGCGTTCTTCCGGGAAGAAGTTGATGATGCGGTCCAGCGCCTGGTTGGCGCTGTTGGCGTGCAACGTCGCCATGCACAGGTGTCCGGTCTCGGCGAAGGCCACCGCGTATTCCATGGTCTCGCGGTCGCGGATCTCGCCGATCAGGATCACGTCCGGCGCCTGGCGCAGGGTGTTCTTCAGCGCGTTCTGCCAGTTGTCCGTGTCCACCCCGACTTCGCGGTGGGTGATGATGCACTTGTCGTGTTCGTGCACATATTCCACCGGGTCTTCGATGGTGATGATGTGGCCATAGCTGTTGTGGTTGCGGTGGCCGATCATCGCGGCGAGCGTGGTGGATTTGCCGGAGCCGGTGCCGCCGACCAGGATCACCAGCCCGCGCTTGGTCATCACCACATCCTTCAGGATCGGCGGCAGGCTCAAATCTTCAAAGCTCGGAATTTTGGTGGTGATGGTGCGCAGCACCATGCCGACGCGCTGTTGCTGCATGAACACATTGACGCGGAAGCGCCCGATGCCGGGGGGATTGATGGCGAAATTGCTTTCGTGGGTCGATTCGAATTCGGCCGCCTGGCGGTCGTTCATGATGCTGCGCGCCAGTTCCTGGGTGTGTTGCGCGGTCAGCGCCTGGTTCGACACCGGGGTCATCTTGCCGTCGATCTTGAACGCGGGCGGAAAACCGGCCGTCACGAACAGGTCGGACGCATTCTGCGAGATCATCCCGCGCAACAGGTTGTGAACGAGTTCGGTCGCCTGGTTTCTTTCCATGAGAGTTCTCCTTGATCAGCCCGGGAACAGGTCCTTGTTCGCGGCTTTGCCGCGCGCTTCGGCCGAACTGACGACGCCGCGTTTCACCAGGTCGGTCAGGCACTGGTCGAGCGTCTGCATGCCGATGCTGCCGCCGGTCTGGATGGCGGAATACATCTGCGGCACTTTCGCTTCGCGGATCAGGTTGCGGATGGCGGGGGTGCACAGCATGATCTCGTGCGCGGCGGCGCGGCCGCTGCCGTCCTTGGTCTTGAGCAGGGTCTGCGAGATCACCGCGCGCAGCGATTCGGACAACATCGCGCGCACCATCTCCTTCTCGTCGGCGGGGAACACGTCGATGATGCGGTCGATGGTCTTGGCGGCGGAGCTGGTGTGCAGCGTGCCGAACACCAGGTGGCCGGTCTCGGCGGCGGACATCGCCAGGCGGATGGTTTCCAGGTCGCGCATTTCGCCGACCAGAATCACGTCCGGGTCTTCGCGCAGGGCCGAGCGCAGGGCATTGTTGAACGACAGCGTGTGCGGGCCGACTTCACGCTGGTTGATCAGGCACTTCTTCGATTCGTGCACGAATTCGATCGGGTCTTCCACGGTCAGGATGTGGCCCATCTCTTTTTCGTTGATGTGGTTGACCATGGCCGCCAGCGTGGTCGACTTGCCGGAACCGGTGGGGCCGGTCACCAGCACCAGGCCGCGCGGATACTCCGAGATGGCCTCGAAGATCTTCGGACACTTGAGGTCTTCGAGGCTCATGATCTTGGAGGGAATGGTGCGCATCACCGCGCCCGCGCCGCGGTTCTGCACAAAGGCATTGACCCGGAAACGCGCCAGATTCGGCACTTCGAACGAGAAGTCGACTTCCTTGTTCTCCTCGTAATGCTTGCGCTGCCCGTCGTTCATGATGTCGTACACCATGGCGTGCACTTCCTTGTGTTCCATCGGCGGCAGGTTGATGCGGCGCATGTCGCCGTGCACGCGGATCATCGGCGGCAGGCCGGCAGAAAGGTGCAGGTCGGAGGCTTGGTTCTTCACGCCGAAGGCGAGCAGTTCGGTGATATCCATATATAATTCCCCAGTCGTTAAACAACCGCCAACACCGCGCAGGCCGCCGGATTATGACTGCAATCCTTTCCAACTTGCAAGCCGTGAAGCGGGCCATTGCCGCGGCGGCCAGCGCGGCGGGGCGCCGCGGGGACGCGGTGCGGCTGCTGGCGGTCAGCAAGACCTTTCCGGCAACTTCCGTACGCGAGGCATACCAGTCCGGACAGACCGCTTTCGGCGAGAATTACCTGCAGGCAGCGCTGGACAAGATCGACGCCTTGCGCGACCTGCCCCTGGAGTGGCATTTCATCGGTCCCATCCAGAGCAACAAGACGCGCCCCATCGCCGAAAACTTCGCCTGGGTGCACGGCGTGGAGCGCTTGAAGATCGCCGAACGCCTGTCCGCGCAGCGCCCGTCGCAGCTGCCGCCGCTCAATCTCTGCCTGCAGGTCAACGTGAGTGGCGAAGCAAGCAAGAGCGGGGTCGCGCCGAACGATTTGCTGCCGCTGGCGCGGGCGGTGGCCGGCTTGCCGCATCTCCGCCTGCGCGGCCTGATGGCGATTCCGGCACCGGCCACGGACGAGGAGGCACAGCGGGTTCCCTTTGCGCGGATGCGCGAATGGCTGGAATTCCTGAACCGGCAAGGCCTGCAGTTGGATACACTGTCCATGGGCATGTCGCATGATTTTGCGGCGGCGATCCGGGAAGGTGCGACCCTCGTGCGCATTGGCACCGCCATCTTTGGCGCACGTCATCAGGGAGAAAAGAAATGAATATCTGTTTTATCGGCGGCGGCAATATGGCCAAGGCGCTGGTGGGCGGCATGCTCAAGCGCGGCTATGCCCCCTCCAAGATCCGGGTGGTCGAGCTGGAAGAAGCGCGGTGCGCGGCGCTCCACGAGGAATTCGTGGTGCGTGCGACGACCAACATGAGCGATGCCGTTTCGTATTGCGAGATCGTGCTGCTGACGGTGAAGCCGCAACAATTGCGCGGGGTATGCGCCGATCTGGCCCCCCTGCTGACGGGGCAGCTGGTGATTTCGATTGCCGCCGGAATTCGCGCGCGGGACATCGCGCGCTGGCTGGGCACGCACCATGTGGTGCGCGCCATGCCGAACACGCCGGCGCTGATTCGCCATGGGGTGACCGGACTGTATGCCCTGCCGCAAGTACCGAAAAAAGGGCGCGAGCAGGCGGACTCCATCCTCGAGGCGGTGGGCACCACGTTGTGGGTTGAGCAGGAAACGCAACTGGATGGCGTCACCGCGATTTCGGGCAGCGGTCCGGCCTACGTGTTCTATTTCATCGAGGCCCTGCAGCAGGCGGCGCGCGAACTCGGCCTGGACGAATTGCAGGCGCGGCAACTGGTGCTCGATACCTTTATCGGCGCGGCCAAGCTGGCCGATGCCAGCCCGGAAGATGTGGCCACCCTGCGTGCCCGGGTCACGTCCCGGAACGGCACCACCGAACGTGCCTTGGTCAGCATGGAATCGAATCGCGTGCGGCAACACATCATCGCCGCCGCTCATGCCGCGGCCCGCCGTTCGCAAGAGCTGGGCGACGAGCTCGGGAAGGATGACTGATGCTGGCGGAAGCCCTGCAACTCCTGCTCGATGCCCTGCTGCAACCGTTTGCGGCCGTCCTGTTGTTTCGTTTTCATGCGGTATGGCTGCGCGTCCCGATGCGCAACCCGCTGGGGGAATTCGTGATGGCGGTTACCGATTTTCTGGTGCTGCGCGCGCGCCGTGTGATTCCCGCGGCGTGGGGGCTGGATAGTGCCACCCTGTTGCTGGCATTCGGTTTTGAATTCCTCTACCTTGCGGCCTTTCTAGCCTTGCAGGGATACGCCTATGCACATTTCCCGCTCACCGGATTGCTGCTGTGGACGGCGGTCAGGCTGCTCAAATTGAGCCTCTATCTGCTGATTGCCAGTCTGCTGGTCGAAGCCCTCTTGTCCTGGTTCAATCCGCACACGCCGATCGCCCCCCTGCTGGCCGCGGTCAACCGGCCATTCCTGCAACCCGTACGCCGCATCATGCCGCCGCTGGGAAGGGTCGATCTCTCCATCCTGCTGCTGTTTCTCGTGTGCCAGATGGTGCTGATCGTGATTGTCGGCGGGCTGGAGCAGTTTGCTACGCGCCTGCTTTGAGCAGGCGGATGCGGCGGAACCAGCCCCCGGCCAGTGCCGGGGTGTCTTCCACCACCTGCAGTTCCGGCACGGCGCGCAGCACCTCCTCGAACACCACATCCATGCGCGTGGCCAGTCGACGGGTAAGCACGTTGAACAGGCGGCGCAGCGGCGCGCTTTGTCCCGGCTGCAAGAACTTGTCGAACAATAAAATGGTGCCGCCGGGTTTCAGCACGCGCGCGGCTTCCGCCAGGCAGCGCTGCGGGTCGGGCACCACCGCCGTGATGAGGTGCAGCACGACCCAGTCGAACTGCGCGTCGGCAAACGGCAGCGCCATGCTGTCGCCCAGCACAAAATCCACCTTCAACTTTTCGCCGCGCGGCCGCGCGTGAGCCAGCATCGCCGGATTGAAATCCAGCGCGGTGTAATGGTGTTTTTCGGGCACCCAGGGCAGGTCCAGCCCGGTACCGACACCGCTGATGAGCACGCTCCCGGGAGTATCGGCGGGCAGGGCGGCAAGCGAATGCCTGCGCGCCGTGCGCATCGGGCGTTCGATGACGAAATCGTAAATCGGCGCGATGAAGCTATAGCTCACCCGCAGCAACGGGTTACGGCGGTAGGGTTGCTCGCTCATGGTGGGTCCAGAGGTTGGATGCCGCTTACTTTAGCCTGTGCCACCGCCTGTGCCAATGCCCCGATCGCTTCCGTACGGGGAAAGCTCTTGCGCCAGGCCAACGCGATGCGGCGCGAGGGTACGGGCTTGGTGAAGGGCACGATGCTCAGCAGCTTGCTGCGGTAGCGCGCGCTGTTGGCCGAAGCCGGCAACACGGTGATGCCGAGGCCGGATGCCACCATGTTGCGGATGGTCTCCAGCGAGGTACCGTGCTGCACGTTGTCGTTCCTGCGGCTGCCGGGGCAGGCCTCGTCCACCTGATTGCTGTAGCAGTGGCCGGAATCCAGTAACAGCACTTTCTCCTGTGCCAGTTCGGCCGGTTTGACACTGCGGCGCGCGGCCCAGCGGTGGTCGTTGCTCACCACCACCTCGAACGGTTCGTCATACAGGGGATGGGTGAGGATGCTGGAGTCCCCGAACGGCAGGGCGATGATGATCACATCCAGCTTGCCATTGCGCAGCAAAGCTTCGAGGTTGGCAGTGATGTTCTCCTCTACGTCCAGCGCCATCTGCGGGGCGAGTTTTTTCAACTGCGGGATCAGGTCGGGCAACAGGTAAGGGCTGACGCTGTGAATGATGCCGAGGCGCAGCGGGGTGATTAGCTGGTTCTTGCCCTGCGCGGCGATCTCGCGGATGCGCTCCGCTTCTTCCAGAACGCGCTGGGCCTGCTCGACGATGACGCCACCGATGGGCGTGACGCTGACCTCGTTCTTGCCGCGCTCGAAAATCTGCACACCCAGTTCGTCTTCAAGCTTCTTGATCGCCAGCGACAGCGCGGGCTGGCTGATGTACGCCTTCTCCGCCGCGCGGCGAAAGTTGCGTTCCTGCGCCACAGCGACGATAAAGCGAAGTTCGTTGAGCGTCACACCAGCCTCCTTGGGGAGTCATTCCCGCGCAGGCGGGAATGACGAATATGCGATTTGGATAATAAATCATATCGCTTTGAACAATCAATTGGATTGATGAATGGGCACAGCCTAAATTGTGGTCGTGGTTACCCGCCACCCATCAAACAACCCGACCAGGAGAGAAAAAATGACAACCGAATCGAAATGCCCCTTCAATCACACGGCCGCCACCGCAAAGTCAAACCGTGAATGGTGGCCCAATCAGTTAAATCTTAAAATCCTGAACCAGTTTTCCCCGCAGACCAGTCCGATGGAGCCAGGGTTCGATTACGCAGCGGAATTCGAAAAGCTCGATCTCGCCGCAGTCAAAAAAGACCTGGTCGCGCTGATGACCGACTCGCAGGACTGGTGGCCGGCCGACTACGGCCACTACGGCCCATTGTTCATTCGCATGGCCTGGCACGCCGCCGGCACTTACCGCATCGGCGACGGGCGCGGCGGTGCGGGCTTGGGCCAGCAGCGTTTCGCCCCGACCAACTCCTGGCCGGACAACGTCAACCTGGACAAGGCGCGCCGCCTGTTGTGGCCGGTCAAGCAGAAATACGGCAACCAGATTTCCTGGGCCGACCTGATCGTATTGGCCGGCAACTGCGCGCTGGAATCGATGGGTTTCAAGACCTTCGGCTTTGGCGGCGGCCGTGCCGACGTGTACGAGCCGGATGAATCCGTGTATTGGGGATCTGAGAAGGACTGGCTGGGCGATGAACGTCACGGCACCCAGCCCGACCTCGACAATCCCTTGGCCGCGGTGCAGATGGGACTGATCTACGTCAATCCCGAAGGTCCGGGCGGCAAGTCTGATCCGCTGCAATCCGGGCGCATGGTGCGTGAAACCTTCGCACGCATGGCGATGGACGACACCGAAACGGTGGCGCTGACCTGCGGCGGCCACACCTTCGGCAAATGCCACGGCGCGGGAGACGCGGCGCTGGTCGGCCCGGCACCGGCAGGCGCCGACATCGAGCACCAGGGCTTCGGCTGGATCAGCAAATATGGCTCTGGCCGTGGTGGCGACCAGATCGGCAGCGGTCTGGAAGGTTCGTGGACACCGACCCCGACGAAATGGGATATGAGTTACCTCGACATGCTGTTTGGCAACGAATGGATTCCGTCGCGCAGCCCGGCGGGAGCTTCGCAGTGGACACCGCTGCGGCACACCGATGCCAACATGGCGCCGGCCGCGCACGATGCCTCGAAGAAGGCGGCTATCATCATGACCGATGCCGATATGGCGATGCGCTACGACCCGGCGTACGAGAAGATCGCACGCCACTTCCATGCACATCCAGCGGAATTCGCCGATGCCTTCGCGCGTGCCTGGTTCAAGCTCACCCACCGCGACATGGGACCGAAGACACGCTACCACGGCCCCGAAGTGCCCAAGGAAGACCTGATCTGGCAGGACCCGATCCCCGCCGTAAATCATGCGCTGGCGGATGCCCAGGACATTGCCGCGCTCAAGACCAAGGTGCTGGCCTCTGGGCTGTCCGCGTCCGAACTGGTCTATACCGCGTGGTCATCGGCTGCCACGTTCCGGGGCAGCGACAAGCGCGGCGGCGCCAACGGGGCGCGCATCCGCCTCGCACCGATGAAGGACTGGGCGGTCAACCAGCCGGCACAACTTGCCAAGGTGCTGGACAAGCTGGAAGCCATTCAGGCTGACTTCAACGGCAAGGCCGCCGGTGGCAAGAAGATATCCCTCGCCGACCTCATCGTGCTGGCCGGTTGTGCTGCGGTTGAAGCGGCCGCACACAGGGCCGGGCAGAACGTGACCGTGCCGTTCACACCCGGGCGCATGGACGCGCTGCCGGAACAGACCGATGCCGCTTCCTTCGCGCCGCTGGAACCGATCGCGGACGGCTTTCGCAACTACCGCAGCAGCCGCTTCCCGGACATCCCCGCCGAGGCGCTGCTGGTAGACAAGGCGCAACTGCTCACCCTGACCGCACCGGAAATGACCGTGCTGATTGGAGGCCTGCGGGTGCTGGAGGCAAATTTCGACGGCACGCAGCACGGCGTGTTCACCGACCGGCCGGGGACGCTGACAACCGATTTCTTCGTCAACCTGCTCGACATGGGCAACGAATGGAAACCGGTATCAGCCGACAAGAATGTGTTCGAGGTGCGCGAGCGCAAGAGCGGCAAGGTCAAGTGGACCGCCACCCGCGCCGACCTTGTATTCGGTGCCAATGCCGAGTTGCGCGCCCTCGCCGAAGTCTATGGCAGCGCGGACGCGCAGGAAAAGTTCGTGCGCGATTTCGTTGCCGCCTGGAGCAAGGTGATGAATCTGGATCGCTTCGATCTTGCGTGATTTTTGTCGGGACGGTGGCTCGGGACAAGCCGCCGTCCCTCACGCTGAAAGTGCAGGGAAACTTTTCAGAAAGGAGAAACACCATGAACACATTGCACCATTTTTCGCAGCAAGGTATGTTGCTGGCGCAGTTTTTTGTAGCGGCACTGGTGATGCTGGGACTTGGTTTGGAAGGCTACTCAGCAAACCAAGGCTTGGAAATTGAATCGCACGAATCTAATCAAGGAGAATGACATGAGCAAGATCAGCCCTATCAACATTGGCATCGCAGAACAAGACCGCAAGGAAATCGCGGACGGTCTGGCGCGTATGCTGGCCGACACTTATACCCTCTACCTCAAGACCCACAATTTCCACTGGAACGTCACCGGTCCGATGTTCCAGACCCTGCACCTCATGTTCATGACGCAGTACACCGAAACGTGGAATGCGGTGGATCTAGTGGCCGAGCGCATCCGCGCACTCGGTTATCCCGCCCCTGGCAGCTACAAAGAATTTGCCGCCCTCACGTGCATCAAGGAAAGCACAGGTTCGGTCAGCGCGAAAGACATGATCAATCAACTCGTCGCCGGACAGGAAGCGGTCGTGCGCACCGCGCGCGAAGTGTTGCCCATCGCCGAAAAGGCGGGTGACCAACCGACAGTCGATCTCCTTTCAGCCCGCATGGAAGTGCATGAAAAGAACGCCTGGATGTTAAGAAGTCTTTTAGAAGAGTAGCTGAAATATTGTGCATCGCAACTCTGGCGTTCTTCCGGCGAAGACTCATGCGGCAGTTTCATCGCCGCGTGATGTTAAATCCAAAAAATGCGTGGATGTTCAGGAGTCTGCTCGAAGCGTAACCGGATGGTCAGCCTCCCTGCGTTAGTGCAGTGTTGCATTCTTGATGGTGCTTATTGCGGACGCCTGTGGGTCGGACTTTAGTCCGACGCGGCCGGATGAATTTAACCCCCTGTCGGACTAAAGCCCGACCCACAAAGACCTTGCCGCACATTGGCACAAGGGCGCCTCTAAAACACATGGCCGTGGCGCGCATTTTATTTGCCAATCGCCTCGAATCAGTCCATAGTGCGCGCCGCGATCATCAGACGCTCGTGTCATTGTTGGGTTTCCACGCACTCGCGGTAGCCGTTTCTTCATTCCCTTGCCGTCTCGAAAGTCGCCTATCATGGGGCTTGTCCCGTTGTTTTATCAGGAGATTTTGCATGGCAAAAGAAGAGTTGCTCGAAATGGATGGCGTGGTTGATGAGGTGCTGCCGGACTCGCGTTACCGCGTCACGCTGGACAATGGTCACCAGCTCATCGCCTACAGCGCGGGCAAAATGAAGAAGAATCACATCCGCATCATCGCCGGCGACAAGGTTTCGCTGGAACTTTCTCCCTACGATTTGAGCAAGGCGCGCATCACCTTCCGCCACATCGAAGGCCGTGGCGCTTTCGTGCCGCAACAAAAACGCCGCTACTGATTCGCGGCGAATCATCGGCTGCGCGCAGGGCATCCGGCCACTTTTCAAGTGCCACGGTTTAGTCCGACACGACGCTTACCAATGTTTCGCCACGGGATTGCTGCAGTTCACCTGAAACAATCGCCGGTCTCCCAGACGCATCGCCGTCATCGGCCCCCCCCACAGACAGCCCGTGTCCAGCGCGATGACTTTCGGCTCGACCTTCAGCCCCAGCGCCGACCAATGGCCAAAGATGACCGTTGCGTCGGCGCTCTTGCGTCCGGACACCTCGAACCACGGCACATACCCGTCGGGAATGTTCTCCACTTCGCCTTTGAACTTGAACTCCATCCCGCCCTGAGGCGTGCAGACGCGCAGCCGCGTGAACGCATTGACGATGACGCGCAGCCGTTTGTAACCCGCCAGCCCGTCGTCCCAACCCTGCGGCGTGTTGCCATACATCTGTTCCAGAAACGCCGAGTGGTTTTCGCTGCGCAAGACCGATTCCACCTCGTGCGCCAATCCCAGCGCTTGTCCCACCGTCCACTGCGGCAGCAGCCCCGCATGCACCAGTACGTGCTCACCTTCCGCATGCATGAGACGTTGATGGCGCAACCAGTGCAGCAACGCTTCGCGGTCGGGTGCGGCAAGGATCTCATCCAGCGTGTCGCTTTTGTGCAACTGGCCGATGCCGGCGTCCACCGCGATCAGATGCAGATCGTGATTGCCCAGCACCGTGATCGCGCTGTCGCCCAGCGACTTGACCAGCCGCAGCACCTCCAGTGAACCGGGGCCGCGATTGACCAGGTCGCCGACGAACCACAACTTGTCCTGTGCCGGGTCGAAGCGGATTTGTTCCAGCAGTTGCTGCAACTCGTCATAACAGCCTTGTATGTCGCCTATCGCATAAATCGCCATCGAGAATCTGCGGTCTCCGTGTACGAACAAATCAACTCAAAATTGCCACCGCGCCCGCGTCAATCACCCTTGTGCCAGGCGCCTCGTCCCGGCAGCGGGTCCCACGCCTCGATGCCGTCCAGCGGGTAACCGTAGCGCAGGGCATAGCGCACCCGCCTTAACTTTCCAAGCCAGGTCGGGCGCACGCAATGGTGCGGATTATCCGGGGTGCAACCGCCATCCGGACGGCGCAGCGAGGGCAAGTAATAGCGATAGAACTCCAGCTGCGTGATACCCCATTTCATCACGAACATGCGGCCGCCCTGATTGTGAGTGATGCGCCCGGTGCTGGCCATGCCGAAATGGTAGAAGCGGCTGGCGCCCACGATGCGAAAGTTGCGGCAGCCCGTCACCCAAAACTTCATCAGCAGGTCGTCGTCGCTGCTCATGCCGGGCGAGAATTCCAGGCTGTAGCCGCCCACCATCTGCCACCATTTCTTGTGGAACAGCGTGGGCTGCGAGGCTGCACCTTCCTTATCGCCGCGCGCATCATCCCGATAGTGACGCAGAAATGCCGCTTCATCGAAGTCATCCGGTATGCGTCCGAAATCGCGCTGGATGATGATGTCGTTGCCGCCGTCTTCCGGCTGAATCAGCGTGCCGAAGAATAAAGCCAAGTCGGTATCAACCGACTCGATCGCCTCGGCAAAGGCCGTATCCCAGCCCGGCGCCGCCACCATATCGTCGTTCATGAACAGCACCCAGTCGTGCTTCGCCTGCGCCACCGCGTGATTCACCGCCAGACAGACGCCGACATTCTTGGCGCTGTGCGTGTATTTGATCCCGTGGGCCTGCACCCATTCCAGCGAACCGTCGGAACCGTCGTTCAGGTGCACGATGATCTCGTGCGCATGCGCCGAGTGTCTTTGCAGGCTCTCCACGCACAACTTCAGGTGCGCAAGATTGTTCCAGGTGGGGATGACGATGCTGAACATAATGTCCTCGTGGCACGGGTTATACAATGTCCGACAGCCGCAACCGGGGACGCTCAATCGTCCAGCGGGAAAGCGGTGCCGCAGTCCACAGGCGCGCCAACACGCCGCACAATCCGGGGGATGGACGGATCGCTACGCTCAATACGCGCCCTGACCCCGTATCCCACAGCGAAGGGTCAGCAGAATAATCTTCAAGTCGAACCAAAGCGACCAATTGTTGATGTATTCCAGATCGTACCGCACGCGCATTTCCATTTTCTGACAGGTATCGGTTTCGCCACGCCAACCGTTCACCTGCGCCCAACCCGTGATCCCCGGCTTGACCTTGTGGCGCAGCATATAGCCGTGAATGCGGTTGCGATACGCCTCGTTATGTGCAACCGCATGGGGGCGCGGACCGACGATGGACATCGTCCCTTGCAGCACGTTAAAGAACTGGGGCAATTCATCCAGTGAGTTGCGTCGCAGGAACGCGCCCAGTGGGGTCACGCGGGGATCGTTGCGGGTTGCCTGCGGCACATCCGGACCATCCTCCTGAACGCTCATGCTGCGGAACTTCCACACTTCGATCACCTGTCCGTTCAGCCCGTAACGGCGCTGTTTGAACAACACCGGGCCCGGTGAAGTCACGCGCACCGCCACTGCGATCAGCAGCAGCACAGGCGC
The DNA here is from genome assembly GCF_045866295.1 of Ferrigenium sp. UT5. Lineage (NCBI taxonomy): Bacteria > Pseudomonadati > Pseudomonadota > Betaproteobacteria > Nitrosomonadales > Gallionellaceae > Ferrigenium > Ferrigenium sp. UT5. The sequence continues at coordinate 82,995 of NZ_BAAFRY010000004.1, read as the reverse complement.
AATCAGCACCAGAATCAAACTGCCCAGCACCACATCTTCCATGCGCTTGACGAACAACCCCATACCGTAAATCGGGCTCTCAAATACATTGACCAGCGGAATATCGCCCACGCTGCTCCAGCGCGACTGCAGCAAATCCGAAGCAAAAAAATCCGGGACGATGCTCACCGCCACCGTACTGTCCGCCAGTTGCTCCAGCAGGGCCCTGATCTTCGCTTCCTCGCGCATTGGATAAGTGAGGTATAGATGATCAATCTGTTTTGCGCGAACCTTGGCAAGCAACGCGTCGACATCCCCCGCACCGGCAAGTCCTGACAAGGTTGCCTCCGCATTGTCATAGACCCCCTCGACCCGCAACCCCATCCAGGGCGAATTTGTGATGGTTTCAATCAATTTCGCGGCATGCCTGCCGCCGCCGACAATCGCCACAGAGCGCGTGTTAAAACCCTTTTTTCTGAAATGCCGGATCACATAACGAATGATGACCCGCACCCCAACCAGCATGAAGGGCGTCCCCAGCCCCCACAGACTCACCGCCACCCGCGAGAATTGAATCGCCGACTTGCTCAAAAAAATCACCGCCAGCAAAATGCCGCAGGTCAGCAACCAGATCACAAAAATTGTTCTTGCCTCGTGCCACAGCGAATCAATCCGCCAGGATTTATACAGCGCATGCCATTCGGCGAAGAGCAGAAAACTACTGATCGAAATCAGCGCCGCCAACTTGTAATGCAAGATCGGAGTGACGCCATAGCCGATTGTCACCAGCCACAGCAGCAACACAATGACGAGCGCATCCACCAGACGCTGGAACAGGCCCAGTTCCCAGCTATATTGACGCGCCAATCCGGAAGAAGGAAACATTGAATAATCCTGTTTATTACTTGCATGATGCCCGGAAATCAAGGCCTCCGGTTTGCGTTCCAGCAACCCGGTTGCCCCTTATGAACCTGACGCAACGGCCGACAATGCCCGCGCAAAATCAGCCAGCACCCGCTCCTTATCCAGGAACCCGGCTGCATATTCGCGTCCAGCCTGCCCCAGCTTTGTCCGCAAACCAACATCCACGGCCAGCCGCATGATCGCGGCCGCAAAAGCCCGGCCGTCTTCGGGCGCCACCACTAATCCGCATACCGCCACGACGGCGGCCACCTCGGTGCCCTGCCGCGCGTTGGCCACCACCGGCCGGGCGCTCGCCAACATCCCACCCAATTTCGACGGCATCACCAAATCCGCCGCATCGGCGCGTTGCGGCAGCAGGTGAATATCTGCGGTCGCCAACAGCTCACCCAAACGCTCAACCGGCTGCAGATCCAGAAAATGCACATTGGGCAGATTCTCGCACAAAGCAACCAGATCATCTCGCCCCGCCCCCGCCCCACAAAATATGAATACAACCTCCGCTGTAGGTCGGATTTCAACCCGACGCCCATCCGCCTCTTCCCCCGTGGGTCGGACTTCAGTCCGACAACTGCCAGTCGGACTGAAGTCCGACCCACGAAGCAGTTCCGGGTTGAAGCCCGACCTGCCGCTCTCCCCGCAAATCCTTGCCGCTTCCGCCAAAATCTCCAGCCCCTGCTTGCCGCCCATATTTCCGGAATACAAGGCGACCACCGCATCGTCCGCAATACCCAGCTCCGCCCGGTACCCTCCGGCCTCGCCCTGCCCCTTGCGCCTTGTGCCTTGCTCCTGACCTATCGCCACCCAATTGCGGAACAACACTATGCGCCCCGGGGAAACTCCTTTCGTCACCGCCCGCTCCAGCATGCGTTGCGAGATGGTCGAAACCCGGTCAAACCGGCGCATCCACCACCGCTCCCCCGCAGCCGCCAGTTGTCGCAGCCCTCTGCCCCGCAACAGCCCCAGCTCAAATGCCGCATCCACCTCATAATCCTGGATGTGCAACCACGCCTTGCCCCCGCTGAGCCGCGCCACCAGCCACGCCTGGGGCGCGCAAACCAACGGCGGCTCCACCACCCACACCACATCGGGTCGCCAGAAAATCTGCCGCAACATGACCGGAAAACTGGAGAGCGCAAAGCTGGCCAAATGCAGGACGCGCTTCAATCCGGACGGCCTGGCCGGAACCCACAACGGACAGCGATAGACAACCAGCGAGCCTCTCGCCGCCATAGGTCGGGATACCCGCTGCTCATCTGCCTCTGTGGGTCGGGTTTCAACCCGACGCCCACTTGTCGGACTGAAGTCCGACCCACTAACCACGCCGTTCCCTGTGGGCCGGGTTTCAACCCGACCGGGGTTGAATTTGTCCTGCTGCGTCGGCCTGAAGTCCGACCCACAATTGCTTCCGCCTTGTCTCTTGCCACTCGCCCCTTGCCCCTTGAAACCTGTACCGTATATCCGTTCCTTGCTCCACCCATTGGCAAACCCATCGGCGATCTTCCATTGCGGATAATACGGCGGTGCCGTCACCACCCTGACCTCATGCCCCTGCGCGGCCAGCCACTCCGCCATTTCGCCGGAATACTTGCCGATGCCAGTTAGCTCAGGAGAGAAATTAATCCCGTGAATTAATATTCGCACGAAGCGCCACGGAATCGAGATTTAACTGGCTTTGCAGGAGAGCCAAAGCACACCATCATCGGCGGCAGATCATGGAATACTGAGCTCCGAGCTCCCACTACCGCACCTTCGCCAATTGTCACGCCAGGCGCAACAAAAACATCTGTTGCAAGCCAAGAATATGCACTGATGCAAATCTTTTTGCTTTCAATGGGAAAGTCTGACTGTGTAAAATCATGACTAGCTGCACATAAATAAGAACGTTGCGATACCACTGCATTCGCACCGATTTCAATCTCCCCCAGACTGTACAACACTACATCATCGCCAATCCAAGCGAAGTCACCGATAATTACTTTCCACGGGTAAGTCACTTTGACCGAAGGGCGCACCTTCACACCTCGCCCAACATTAGCACCGAAGATTTGCAATAACCAACGCCGCCAGCCAAACATAAATTGGGGAGAACAAGCAAACAGTGTGGCTTGTATCAGCCACCATAATTGCACAACAAAGGCAGAGCGCCCGCGAAAACCGGGTGGCAATTGAAAAGACTTTAGGTGTTGAACTCCCGAAGCATTTTCTGTCATTTGCACTCCCGAATAATTTCCACCAATCTCCGTGCAGCACGCTTCACATGAAAGTGCTCCTGAAAGCACTGCAGGGTTTTTGCCCGCATCACAGCAAAATCTTCTGTGTTTAAGGCCAACCAGCAGTTCAACAGTTCTTCAGTGCCCGCCTGAGTATCATCCGCGACAAAGCCTGCACCTGCGGCTTCAATCTCGCGCCAGATATTTACCTTGTTACTTATCAACACCGGCTTGCCACATGCTAACGCCTCTGCCACCACAATGCCAAAATTCTCCTGATGCGAGGGCAAACAAAACACCTCTGCCGCATAAAAAGCCCCCCACTTCATATCGCCCTGCAGCATGCCAGACCAAGTAATTCGATGTGGAATTCCCAATTCCTCAGCATGAGCCTGCAGCTTAGGCAACCAGCCGGTTGGGTCCGGCCCAGCCATCACCAAATGCAAATTTGCATCACGCACCGCCACCTTGGCAAAAGCCTCAATCAGCAAATCGCAGCCTTTCTTTTCGTGGATTCGACCAAGGTACAAGACAATTCGCTTACTTTGAAGATCCGGATATTGATTTAAGAATCCGGCGGCCAGCCCCTCCCCATTTTCCGGAGGCGTAGCCACGCCAAGCGCTCCAACTGCGGCATTCACCTTGTATAGCCAAAATGATTTTTTGGCCAGACGGCGCTCTTCATCACAAGTAAAAATCACCCTCCGTGCATCACGTAACGCGCGGTATTCAGCCCAAGGCCAATACAACCATTTTTTAAAATGTTTAAGTGGATATGCTTGTTTAAACCACGGATCAAGCATGCCGTGAGGAAATATATAGTAAGGCGTTGCCGCCCCCCTCAATGCTCGCCAGACCGCAAAACTATGGTATTGCCAAATTCCTTCGGCAATTACTGCATCAAAGCGATGTGCATTGGCACGCAACCATGGAAGCAAATGAGGTGTATAGCCGTAACTATACTTTGAGGGGCCCAGTGCCTGTACTGGCAATTGCCCATTCAACCATGGCGAATCGGGAGAGTCACAAGAAACTATTTCTACTTCCACCCCACAAGCCAACAAGGGGGCCTGCTGCAATCTAACTGCTTCGATAACGCCGCCTAGCTTTGGATCGGCTGAATACAGCACCCGGAGAATCCTCAAGTCAACACCCCGGCTCTTTATTAATTGCTATCTGATTTACCGCGGACTTCCCAATGTAGAAAACAATTCCTATTCCGCACAATGCAACAAGCAATTGGTTTTCGAAAACATTCTGAACAAGTGTTAACAAAAATATCATGCCGGCCAACACATACAGCCTGGCCTTGTCTTCGTATTTTTTTAGCCTTTTATTCGCTGCTTTTATCAGGCTAAATACTACGAATACCAACACGGCATAACCCAATAGCCCAAACTGGACAATGAAGGTGACATGGGTACTATCGATCGGTTTAACCCAAGTAGAAGGTCCAGATACATTTGGATTCATATGAAGCGCCGTGTTAGTACCAAATCCAAGCCCCCGTCCGAGCATAGTTGTTGATAACGGCTGATTTTTCATAACCTCAATAAAAGATCTCATATTTTCCAAACGTGAGCCGTGAATAATTTTTGCTGTTTCTGCGCTTGGTGATTCCAGCATGATTGCTATGCCCCGAGTCGCGAGCAGCCCCCCCTCTGTGAGCCTACGGATAGTCGAACACGGCAAAGCCAACCAAACATACCCCAGACTTTCTCATTGCACGCCCCCCCTGTTCGCCACATCCCTCGCAATACACTCCCTCCGCCATTTGGCACTGGCTGAAACCGCAACGATCATAAGCAAGAAACCACCACTAAAATATCCTGGGGAACGAATGAAGGCTTGAGCAATAAAAGTAAATATCAATGCCATTTGGATCGAAATGGCGGCGGTTGTTTTATTTAAACCATATTTACGAAACTTTTTCTCTATCCGGATCCACCACCAGATAATTACAATAAAAAACAAAATGCCGAAAATGCCAGCTTCTGAAACAATCTTGCCAAATAAATGCGAACCATCCTCAGAATTAAGTTCAATATGCATTACGCTTGACAAGATATCTCGCGCCTGAACATCAGGCAAAGGAGTACACCCCATCATGTTAAAACCAAGCCCCAGCCCTTCTGTACGTAACAAATTATTCCAAGCATCTTGCCAACCTTGAAGATAAACCAAACTAGACATGTTTTGCGTCTCGCTCGCTCCAACTACGCCAGCGACCCTTTCCAGAGTCGGCCCCACAAATCGGTCATAATCCACCATCGCACCCAATGCGACAATCAATGCCATCGCTGGCACAGCCAACAGCACTTGACGAAACTTTCCTTGGGCAAACATGCGATACGAGACCCAGACCACAATCAAGGCAATCAATGTCGATGAACGGGAAAACAGGAGCAAGCTGACAAGTGCCAATATTCCCTTGCGCCGCATTGGTTTACTCTCGGCTACCAGTAAAATCGCGATACTTGGAAATAAAGAAAATGCAACATGGCTAGGTTCAGCAAATAGTCCTGAAAACTTGCCTTCTGATCGGGAGCCCGCTTGAAGTGGGAAACTTCCAGGTAGCAACGCCTCGATTATGAATCCGGCAAATGCCACCAGCAAAACCCATTGAGACACTTTCTGTAAATTCAACCAATCGTTATCGGTTGAACGCCATCCAACCTCTAGCCCAACGAAAATTAAGAAAATAAAAACGGGGGCAGTCAATGCAAATTTTAGAAATTTGTCCGTACAAATACCGGTGATCGCTGCCAGGTACGAAAATATCAGAAAGATAAATAAACCAGAAAGCACATTCACAGAATAGCCTGAAAATCTTTGATTCTTTAAAAGCCACACTGTCCCCACTAAAGTAAGCAAGATGACGTTCAGGCCAAGCTTTAATCCTCCTGCATCAACATTGAATGGCCAAAGTAACGTATTGGCAACAAACCATAGTTTCAACATGCGCTTTATCTTACAATCATCAATTTAATAACCCCGGAACAAAGGTCGAACAATGCGTTTTGCCAGGGCAAGTGAAAGTTCTAATACGGCAGACATAGTAGCCACGTACTTTTTATGGATACGATAAGTTTCAAATAATCCTTTGTAACCATTACTACCCCCCCCGACCAACATCTCGGCTGTAACAGTGCCCAAATACGCCGTTTTCAAGCCAGGTCCGCACCTTATTAAAAATTCATAATCAGCCGACAAAGAGTATGAGGTATCAAAAACACCCTGTTTCTTGAACAGGCTTTTATGATGCAAAGCCCCGACATGGGCAACAGTCATATATCGAACAAATGTTTCCCACTTGAATGGCATCCCTATAACTCTCAAAGTTAGCCCTTTGCTATCCACCAATCGCACTTTCGAACTCACAAATTCCGGAACATCTGATGACAAACCAATTGCACGCATATAACCATCTATTGCGTCGGCGTTATAACTATCTCCAGCCCCAAGAAAAGCGATCCAATCTCCGCGCGCAAGGGATATTCCCTTATTCCACGCATCGTAAATTCCTCCATCAGGCTCACTTAACCAATAATCGATTACGTCCTCATTTTGTTTAAGCAATTCAACGGTTTCATCAGTAGAATTTCCATCTACGACAATCCACTCAACATTTCCATAAGACAGCTTACGAATTGACTTGATCGTGTTCGGTAAATGTTCAGATGCATTGAAAGTGGCCGTTATGATAGAGACGAGAGGCTTACCAATCGTTGACTTCTTTCCCTCACTTTTTAGACGTATCCCGCCTTTCATCTGTGACGGTGGTGCTTCAGGCCTGTTTGGCATGGTAATTATTCATCTCCAACGCTTGCACTATGGCGGACATCTTTGGCCTTCCTCCGGGAAACCCCTTTCTCAGGGTAACGTAAAGAATAGCCTGGATTGGGGAGTCAATCCAAACCTCCTCAACACTTTCTAGGTCAAAACCACCAAGTGTTTGGAGTGCGCGCCTTGCACCGCGTCGGGAACAATCCGCTGATCAAACGTAACAAACCGCCCGCCGTGATGCACCGCAAGCGACAACAGATAAACATCTGTGACTTGCCGATGTCCCAGCACCCTGGTCCAGTCAAACACACCGCCGGCAAGCATGTTGACATCCGCCGGCCAGAATTCATGCTTGGGATTATTGGCCGCTTCCGCCAATCTGTCAGCCACCTGCGCCGCCGGCAAACTGCCTGGATACCTGGGTTGCGACATGATGCGTATGCAACCGTTCTGGGTAAGCGGGCAGGAGGCCCAACCATGTCGAATCTGGCTGTCCAGCCAAGCCATCGCAAGACTGTGATGCACATGCCCCGCATCCAATAAAGCGATCAGCACGTTCACATCCAGCAACGCGCGCATCAAATACCTTCCTGATCGCGCAATGCGTTGATTTGCTCATTGGTCACCAACGACCCGCGTGCCGGGAATGGCCTGAATCCGGCGACGTGTTTCTTTCCGGCTCGCCCCTGTTGATGACCGGCCAGCGCCTCTCTCACCAACTTTGAAACGATATAACCCGCAGAAACATTTTGTGCGCGCGCCAATTCCTTGGCGGCGGCCAGCACATCGTCCTCAATATCAATCGTCGTGCGCATGATTCCTCCTGATGTGAGCGCATCATGATGATGTCGCATCATCTTGTCAAGAACGAGCACTATCCAGACCTTTTAATAATCACCTGGTGTAGTGCATCGTTCTTGACGACACTTATGCGCAAACCCTTGCAGGTCGGGCTTCAGCCCGACTTGTCGGGTTGAAACCCGACCTACCAGACAGTGCGGGCCATTGTTATAAGTTCCAAGTAGCGTGCAACACCACACCAGGTAGTTTTAAGCGCGCACCAACAGCAGAGGTCGTGTTACTCATAAATCTCGCTGGTTAACATTTGAAGTTCAACGTCTGTCTTGATGAATGGGGGCCAAAATTAAGCAATTTTCCCGTAATACTTGTCGATTACTTTTTCGAGGTAATCTTTGCCAAATTTGGCGCCTGCTTTTTCCAACACGAGCAATAGGGCGCTGGCATCGATGCGAAGTGCCGAGCCACGCTCCACAATTTCGTACACCGCACGCTTGCCCACAACATGCTCCATCGCACCGACAATTTCAGTCATCGGGTCATTCACCACATTTGGAATACGTACAACCCCAAACCGCCACAGTCTGACACTTTCGTGATTTCTCGTTTTTCAATGGAACGTGGCCAGAAACTTGTTCGGCGCTTCAGACAGTCTGGAAAAATTGTCCGGCGTCAAGACCACCGGTATGGCCTCGGGAAAATTTCGCATGAATGCCTCAAGCCCTTTGGCGGATTTTCTCCGCCCGGATTTGACTTCGATCGCATACAGTCTTTCCTGGTGGCGATAGACAAAATCGACTTCAGCGTTTTTTTCTCTCCAGTAAAAGAGCTCGCCCGGCAGTTGCAACAACTCGACGCCCACCGCCAGTTCAAAGACGCGCCCGCGTTGCTCCGGATCTGACAGTGTCTGTTGCCCCGCTGTCATGGTGTGCAAGGCCGGGCAGGCCATGAGAATCTTCGGGCTGGAGGTGCGCGTCAGCCACCTCTTGGCCGAATACTTTCTCAGTGAATACACCAGGAACGCCCCCGCATAGAGTTCCAGATAGTATTTGACCAGATCGGTATTGCCCTTATCCTGCAACTGTCCGAGCAGCTTGGTGTAGCTTATTTCCTGAGCCGGATAGCGACAGAGAATCTCAAAAGCCTGCCTGAACAGGGCCGGATTGGCTACTTTGCGATTCTGCAGGATGTCCTTGCCGATGACCGCCTCCACGATTGCATCCTTGAGATAGGCATACCAGCGGTTATATTCGTTTTCGAACGCGACCGCACCGGGGTAGCCCCCATACAAAAGATAACGCTCAAGGTCGTAGCCGAACGCAGCTTTGAGCTCGGTATAGGTCCAATGGAAAATCCGGGTCAACTCAAAACGCCCGGCCAGACTCTCGGTCAGACCGCTCTGGATCTGCAATGAACTCGACCCGAGCACCACCACCCGCAGGCGGTGAGGTTGCCTGTCCCACAGCGACTTGATCACCTCCGGCCAGTTGTGCACTTTCTGTATCTCATCAATGACCAGCAGCGCGCCATCCCCCAACAGCAAAGCCTTCTGCCATTGTTCCAGCAACCAGGTACGGTCGGTGACCAGCAGATCGTCGGCATTGGCATAGTGGCTGTTGCCCGGGATGCGCGCCAGCAACTGGCTCATGCCAGTGGTCTTGCCCACCTGACGCGGCCCGACCAACACCTGGATCAGCGGCGATCCACCCCGCAGGCGTTTTTCAAGTTGCGCCACAAAGGCGCGTTCATAGGATATTGACATGAGACGAGTGTATTTCCATTCAATACATGTGTCTAGTAAAAACAATAGGTGTATGTTGTAAATGTTGAGATTAAGTCCTCGGATTTAGAATAAAAATCGAGCAGCGATTCATTCACTCAATCCCAACACAATCGCATGTCCAGACTATATGCAGCGCGGCTTCCCGCTTGATCCATGCACGGCCAGGCTCAAACGCTTCTGCCGTAATACCGGCCGATTACTTTTTCGAGGTAATCTTTGCCAAATTCGATCCCCGCTTTTCCCAGCACGGGCAATAGGGCGCTGGCGTCGATGCGAAATGCCGAGCCACGCTCCACAATTTCGTACACCGCACGCTTGCCCACAACATGCTCCATCGCACCGACAATTTCAGTCATCGGGTAATTCACCACATTTGCAACATTCACCGTCACATTCCGCACCGAACTATCCGCAATCAATTGCCGGGCGATAGCGGCCACATCAACCACGTCGATGATGTTGCGTTCCGCCTTGCTCCACAACTTGAAGGATTCGCTGCGCGAAATGCGCGCGTACAGGAAATTCAACAAGGTATGCGGGTTGGGCGTCTTTCCTGCGACTTGCGGCAAACGCAAAATTAAACTCTGCGGGTGGGCGCAAACCATTTTTTCCATCGCCAGTTTATGTTGAACATAAGGCGTGTCCCGCACTTCAGGATCGGCCACGCTACAAGTCCCGAAATATACGAACGCATCCACATTGGCAGTCCGATGCAATGCATCGGCAAGGCGTTCACGTTCACGCGCAAATTCGCGGGTATCCGTACAACTTGAATTGGAAACTCCGGCCGCATAAATACACACATCCGGGCGTGAAATGAAAGTACCCGGAAATGCACGGGCCAATAAACCGGAGCCGATGATCATGACGACAGAAACCGTCTGTAAATACGGAAAGTCATTTGAGAATGCTTTGATAAAGCGCCAGATAGCGGCGCGCGACCGTCTTTAATTCGTAGCGCTCCAGCACCGTCTGGCGCGCGCGCTGCGAAAGCGAATCATGACGTTCGCCATTTTCCAGCACCCACATCACGCCTGCGGCGAGATCGTTCGGATCAAAAGGTTTTGCAAGATAGCCATTGACCTGGTGATCGATCATGTCGGGCATGCCCCCGATATCAAAAGCCACCACGGGCGTCCCGCATGCGAGCGATTCCATGACCGCATTAGACAAATTCTCCTGCATGGATGGGGCGACCACAACGTCCGCAGCGGAATAAAGCAGTACCTGGCTTATCTCGTCATGCAGGTATCCCATGTAATGCACGTTCATGCCCAGATCCGGCGGGCTCTCCGGCCTGGATGCACCAACGACCAGCAACTCGGTTTTTGCACCCCAACCGGCCTGCGACATCTTTTCCAGAGCCTGGACCAGAAACTGGTTACCCTTGCGCTTGTCGCTGGTCGCACAGAATGCCGAAAACAGTACCAGATGCTTGTCTTGCGGCAGATTGTAAGCTGCGCGCGCTGCAACTTTATCCAGCGGCTTGTAGGTCTCCGTATCCAGACCGTTCGGAATCACCTCGATCCGCTGATCCCTGAATAGCGAGCTCGAACGCGCCATGTCGGCGAGCCAGCGGCTGGTTGCAACCACCACGATCGGCACACCCTCCCAGGACGCTTGCTTGCGCCGCCACACACGCCGCGACAGATCGCTCTCCTGCTCCGAATTCAATACAGGGCAGTTGCCGCAGGACTGCCGGAATCTTCCGCATTCGTCGTCGTAGTGACACCCGCCGGTAAATGGCCACATGTCATGCAGTGTCCAGATGATCGGCTGTTTGATCTTTCTTAATGTTTCGATTCGGAGGAAACCGCTGCTTACCCAGAACAGATGGACAATGTCCGGCTTCAGGCTTGGGACTATGGATGCCAATTTCTCCGGAAGCACAGCAGGAGAAAAAAGCACATTCTGGCGCTTGCGATAAGAATTGGTAATAAGCGCGTCAAAATGCGGCCGCAATAACGCGATGCCCTTTTGCAACCTTGTTTCCGGACCAATGACGTTGGCGTCGTCGGATTTCTTGTCCTGCACCAGCAAGTGTGAATCGACTCCGATGGCGCGCAAGCCACGGTGCAAGCGATAGGTCGCCATCGCGGCACCGCCGTGATTATCGAACGTGTTCAGCATCAGCAGGTTCACGGCCACTACATTCCCATCCTGCGACGGATCGCGCCCAGAACGGGAACCATCCTGTTTAGCAACGGGGCAACGACTTTCGCAATCACGCTCAGCAGCGCGGTCATGGTTTTGTCGGGATCCCCCACTCTTTTGAAAACCAGTGCATGGTCAACTCCGTCCACCCGCCCCACACACTTCAGTCCCATTCCCCTGACCACCCAAGTAAAGGTATGGCGCAGATAGAAAGTCGAAGGCAAGTGGCACTTGATCACGGGATAAAAACAATTCGCATAGATCAGGTGGCCGCCCAGCTTGGTTGCTTGCACCATTTGTTCGGTCAACGCCAAGGGCTGTTCCACGTGTTCAAGGACATCTTGCGCGATGACACAGTCGTACTGACCATCAAAGCTCTTCACGAATCTGATCCCCGGGATACCCTCCACGCGCAACATCCCGAGCTTTGACGGATACGGCTCCACAATGTCTATTTGCGCCTGCGGTACGGCAGCGTTCAGCTTCTTCGCCAGTTCGCCAAAGCCGCCGCCATAGTCAGCCACTCGCCCCACACCCAGCCGGCTGACATACGATGCGATCGATTCGCGATGCCGGACCGAGTCCGGATCGGTAGCGGAGAACACGCCATTCACGACCCATACAGGGTGCGAATAGAAATCGCCTATCGCCTGCTCGCTCAACGCTGATGCATTATCAAGAGCCAGCGCATCCCAGACCCTGTCCATTTCCTGCCACATCCACTCGACCGTGGGCCGTTCCATTTTGGCGATAGCAACCAGATATTCGATATCCGCTTGTGGCAACGCCTCTACAGGCAATCGCTCTCCCCAAAGCATAATTTCATTCATGATTTCTTGATTATCCGCACGAAATAGTTAGTCAGAATTTGTCAACGCCAAAATCATCATAAGGTTAAGTGTTCACCTTTTACGCGTGAATTCACTGATTGGTTACAAAAAACGGCCTAAGTTCATCAACAAAAAAACTAGCGAGTGAAGAACTGGCCCAATAAGTCAGGTGTGGAGAACTATCAAGGTAAAGAAGTTGGCTGCCCAACCAATTGCTACAACGAAGACCACCATCCGCCTGTTCGCAGAGTCTGTCATGTGGGTCAAGGATGGTCACATTCTTTTCTTCTTTGATACTACTGTAGATTGCTGACAGCGCTTTGCGCTCGGTTCGTGAATCCACAGCTGAAATGGTGCAAGCCTGTCGTTGAATGGATGATTTCAGGTAATCGCTGTCGTTATGACATACCTTGGGAATATCCTCCACCAGGACCACCTTCAGACGAGTTGAACTCACCTCACTTATGAAAGCCGTAAGGTTATGCTGAAAGATATCGTTCCTACCTGTATTGTATCCCTTTCAAATCGGTCTCTGGCGAAACTGATAGCCACGACGTCCCCAGGTCTGGATATTGTTTTTAACCGAGCTGCAAGATCTGAGAACGTCCCCTCGGGGCATAGGAAAGGAGTACATTGGCTCGAAAGCGACGCAAATAGACTGCGGCTCGTCAAGTGTTGAACACCAACCCCTAACGTTTTGGCAGCACTTGCCAATGAGACCGAAAAATTTCCAGCGTGAGAATCGCCGACCAGCCAGATGGTATTTCCCCCTCCTGCATTCTCTTTAAGGCAGTCCATTAGCCCATTCTCGTTCGGAATATGGCATGGATCGCTCTTGAGAAACTGGGTTTCTAACATCTGCTGTGGTCCCAGATAGAGCAGAGGCTTAGCAAGCCATACGCTCGCAATCATTAGCGTGGCAGCAATAGCGTAGGAAGGGACTGCGATAAAAAAACGATTTTGGAACCAAGTCCACTTGCGGAATCGAAGTGGTTGCTCAATTCCATAGTAAGAAGATATTGAAAGTCCTGTCGTCAGAACAATGTAGGCCGGCAGTACCAATTCCGTTGGGAAGGTCAGCTTGCTGAACACGGCAACTGGCCAATGCCATAGGTAAATCGAATAAGATATTTTTCCGATGAAGAGAGATATTGGATTGAGGAGTATGGGATTTGGATTGCTGCCCCGGCCCGAAAGATAAAGCACGCCACAGGAAGCTAGTACGCATAAAGCGGTCGCGAGGAGCTCCGGCAAACCGTCAGAAAACAGCACTATCAGCAGAGCGAGCAGAAGTCCATATTTCAGCAGACTCTGGTGATGCGGCTTCAACAAGCACCCCCGAGTGCGGTAGGCTATACACACCAGTGCGCCCGCCATAAGTTCCCAAAGGCGAAATGGTGTTAAATAGAACACGCTCGCACGATGCTCATGCCACATCCAGATATAACTTGTGAGACTTATAATCGCGACACTAGCAAGTAGCAAGAACATTACCTTACGCGACGCCCTGAACAGCAAAAGGAGAAAAGGAAAGAATAAGTAGAACTGCTCCTCAGCACCGAGGCTCCAAGTGTGGGTAAGTGGATTCCATTCAGCTGAAAAAGCAAAGTAATCTTGGTTGGCGAACCACAGCAAAATGTTCGAAGCCCCCACAAGGGCCGCGGCACCAGTTGCCAACGGCATTTTTCCTGGCATAAGCACCGCTGCAACAATGATTGAAACGCCAATCATGGCAGCCAGTGCCGGGAGCAAGCGCTTTGCCCTGCGCATAAAAAAATCTGTATACGTAAAGAGCCCCGCTTCCGCTCTATCCAAGATGGACTTGGTAATCACATAGCCTGAAATAGCAAAAAAAATGTCAACACCCAAGTAGCCGAAAGGTAGGTATTCCTTATTGAAGTGATAAATAACAACGGCAAGAACCGCTATAGCCCTTAGACCGTCGATTTCTCTCAAATGATGACTCATGCCTCTAACTGCCTAATGTTGTAGCACTTTGATGCATCTTGCAGGAACACCCGCCCAAAGCTGGTTGCCCGGAATGTTCCTGGTCACTACGGAACCCGCACCGATCACCGCATTCTCTCCGATATCAACTCCAGGCAACACGGTGACGCCAGCACCGATCCATACATTACGACCCACTGTCACTCCAAACCGGTTTGAATCCCAGGGTTGATCCCTGTAGGGAAGCGCCGTCGTGGTCAACAGATGGTTTGCTGCAATAAGCGAAACATCCTGGGCCAGCAACGCATTCTCGCCAATGACGATCTGGCCGCCGGCCGCACGAATATTGGCTCCCTTGCCGATTATGACCCTATCGCCGATCTCAAGAGCTCCTTTTATCGGAGAGAACGATGTGCTTTCAAGCACCACGATCTCCGAAAACGCCCCGATGAAAATATTCTTTCCCAAGCGCAATGCTTCGTGCCGGTCGAAACTTATCTTGATCGGCATATCGAGCTCGAGCGTCGGATGATTGCGGCGAAGTTTTGCCAAGCGGTAATACCCCAACACCGATCGCCCGACGAGTCTCAACATGATCGCAACGATCGATGAATTGAAGTAGCCCCGGATTTTTGAATGCGAGCGGCTCATTTTTGACGTGGCAACACGAACCCAAGTAATCTTTTCACGATACCTCGAATGGAGCGCCTCTGATCGATCGAGAACAGATATCGGTCACTCCACGCATCGGCCTCGACATCGCGCACCATGCAAGGCGGATGAACCAGCGGAAATACCATCTGTTCCAATGCCAGCTCCAAATGTCCGCTCCCCGCGGTATGCGTGGCATCATGTTCAAACCCGATGTTCCTGACCAGGTTCTTCGACGGCAGGATGCTCAATCCATTCTGCGCCCAACATGAGAAGGTCCAGCGATAGGCCCACGAATCAATCTTGCCCGCGTGGACGCGATCGAATATCTCGGTCCAGTATCTTTGGAATGCCCGGCTGCCATTGCCGACGCCAAGCAGCCAATCGGTCTCGCGCAATTCCGGCCAAAAAGACATTTCACGGTCATACAGCTTCCAGGCCCTGCGCCAACTGGCCCAGCCCCAGCAATGGCTGTTGCGGCTAAAGAAATAGCTGTAGGGTGGTTGATGCGCTGCGCCATGAAAATGGCTGGCACCGATCGTCATGACACGCTCATCGTCCCGGTAGCGCTCCAGCAATTCGTTGGCGAAGCGAAAGTAACTTGGGTCAGGCACGCAGTCATCTTCCAGAATGATGCCCTCTTCCACATTTTCAAAGAACCAGTCAATGGCACCACTGACCGCGCGGTAGCATCCCAGGTTCTCCTCCCGAAAAAGTGTGCTGACCTCGCATGGCCAATCGATCGCCGTGGCCATCTTCCGCGCGGCTTCGGTTTTTGTTCTCTCTTCGGGTCTCGTAGCCCGCGCGCCATCAGCCGCGACATACAGATGCCTTGGCTTTATTTCGCGCAGTGCATCTATCACCTTCCCAACAGTATCCGGTCTGTTGAAAATCAAAAGCAATACGGGCACTTCGGTGATTTTGCTATTGATCATTTATCTCTCACGCCCCATCGACACTCAACAGCTCCAAGCTCCGCCGCAATATTGCGCGAGCCGAGCGGCTCCACACCTTTAACAGAAGCCACGGAATGTTGACTTTCGGTGTTGCCAGCAATACAAATGTTGACCAATAGAACGGGTTTGAGGCGGATTTGATCGAAAAGTACTTTTTCAGGAAATCCGTGAATGATTCCCCTTCAAAAACCCGGTATCCAGTCGCCCCTCGGTCAAACTCAATGACGAGTTCAGGCGTCGTTGCAAGCGGGACACCCAGCCTGTGCGCACGGATGGTGTATTCATAATCCGACAGGTAATGGGGAAGCAGCCTCGGGAAGAAATCCCCCACCTTCTTCACCACCGACAGCTTCATGAACAATCCGCGCGTGGGCAAGCAATTGATGCGCGCAGCACTTGTTGCTGTCTTGAACGTGAGTCTGCTCAAATCCGCCTCGACACCCGACTCTTCTATGTTTCCCGTCTTGTCATTCACCACCTGCGGAAGCAGCATGCCGCCAAACTGATCGAGCAACTGCACGCCTTTCAGCAGGAAGCCGGGGGCGAATGTCACGTCGTCATTGATGAACACGACGATGTCATCGTCCGTAGCGTTTATCTTCAGCCAGTCTATTCCCTGTTGCAGGCTGCCGGCCCACCACCAATTGCCCGCCCCGCGAAGGACGGTCAGATTGGCGATCCTAGCACTAACCATTTCGCTGGTGCCATCCGTGGAGCCATCGTCAATCAGGATCAGGTGATAGTTCGTGTATGACTGCGCAGCAAGGCAGTCGATGAACTTTTCCGTTATCGCGCGCCTGTTGTGCACCGGCAGCAGGATATGCACCTTCGAAGTCATGGCTTCTTCAGAATAAACACAAAGTTGTCACCCAAGCCCAGACCATCAAGGAGGCGCGTCACCCAATGATTGATCTTGGTTCTATGCAAGAGTGAAAGTAATCTCACCATGATCTTTTGATGGGCACGTGCGCCAGATTTATCGGGCGACCAGAACCAGGACGGCTTGCCTGGTTTTGGATAGGTCACCAGATGTATCCATTGGTAATGAAGCCATTCAGAATTGGTGACGGTCTTCACCTCCGTCAGCACCAAACCGGACTGCTCTGCAGCCTGCCGCATCGATTCTCGCGTGAAGAATTGAAGATGGTATGGCGTATGCCAATTGATCCAGCGCTTGCCAAACAGCCTTGACCCCCAACCGCGCGCATTGGGTGTGCTCAGAATAGCCGTGCCGCCGGATTTAAGGATCCGCGCAACGCCACGTAGCGTTGCGATTGGATCGGTGACGTGTTCGATCACCTGATCCATCGTGACAAAGTCAAAGAAATCCTGCTCATACACCTTGTCGTCGAACAGGCCGACATGCACCTTGAATCCGAACTTTTCCACTACGCGACGAATATTTTCATCGGCCTCTACGCCGTAAACGTCGCAGCCCCTTGCGGTGTGATAACCCAGTGATTGGCCGAAGCCGCAACCTACATCCAGCACGCGCACATTTCTGGGCACCCAGCGAAACGCGGAACTGCCCGAGCCATTGAACCAGGCAGTGAAGCCGTTTTGCTCCGTATGCGGTGTGTAGTTCGCGATATCGAGGCACTTGCGCGGATAGTAATTGGTATATAACTCGGTCAACTCGCTTGCAGACAAGTTGCAGTCCAGGAATTCGTGTCCGCAGTGTTGGCACTGCATCAGGGTGAACGACCCTTGATAACCATAGCGGTCGTCGTAGGTCTGCATGAGGGCATGGGGTTGTTGCTCTTTACAGATTGGACAATTCATTTGTTTAACACCACTAAAACATGGTCTGGCCCCAGTGACGGCAAGCCCGTATATATTCTTCCACGCAACATTCCTTTCAGCATTCCCCAGACTGCTTTATTGATTGGGTTCTGGTAGCCTTTTGACGCATATGTCGATACCCATTTTTGTATCTTCATACCGGAGTACTCAGAGAAATATTTACGGGAGGGGAAAATGATGTGTTCAGGGTATTGGGCATACCACCAATGTGCTCGCGCCAGTTGCGCACTCAAGGAACCAATGTTTCCCGTAAGAATTACTAGTTTGCCGTTCTCGGCGAGTTTCTCGCGGCAGTTTTTCAGGAAGGTGGGAACATCATACAGATGCTCGACCAGATCAAAAGCCGCTATCACGTCATAGCCTCCCGACGCATCTTCAAATGAAGAGTACGCACCGTGCCCCTTGTCAGCAAGTATTGCGCGGCTTGCAGCTGAATACTCCACACCCCACGTTCTGCACCCGAAGCTCTGTGCGAAATCGAGCAGTTCCCCCGTGTTGCATCCCACATCCAGCACGTTTCCTTTGTCTCTGAAGATAACGGACATGGTATCAATCACGTTCCTTGTCTTGTTCTGCTCGAACGGGACAGTTGACCATCGTTCACCTGCCTGACCAGTTGAGTAGAGCATCTTGGCAGTTTCTTCATCTACCGTGTGTTGCACGAAACCGGATAAACACACGTCACAATTCCACAGTTCCGGCAAATGCATAAGTTCAATTTCTCTAGAAGAAAATTTGGTTCTGCCTACATAATCCAGACGCCCTTGGGGGCTAATGCTATTGGCCCCACACAGTGGACAACAATTTTTGTAGATATTGTTTTCAATTTGCTGAAAATTCACTTGCCCCCCATCCAACTTCTCATCATTATCTGCAAATGCTTGAGCAATTGATTATGAATTGCGAATGTTAGTACAAATGTTATTAGTTGACTCAACACAGCTGCCAAAGCTGCGCCTGCTACTCCAACTAGCGGTATCAATATAAAATTCAATGCAATATTCAGCGACATTCCGATGAATGTTAGCAACGGACTCACGTGTTGCAGATTCTCCGCCAGCAGCCATTTTCCAAAAATCGCCGAAAAGCAAATCAGCAGGAAATTCCAGATATGTATCTGCAGCACGCCGGATGATTCTGCAAATTTTTGTCCGTACAACAAACTGATTATCGGTGCCGCGAATACTGACACAAACAGGCAAACCAGCAAGCCGAAAAAAAGACTGTATTTGTACAACAACGACAATCTTCTGTTGTACATCTCCTCGGATTGCTGCTTGGCATTCAATATTGCCGGAAACAGGGAATTCGCAGTCAGCATCGGCAAAAAATAGAGCGCGTTAACCAGCCCGGTCGCGGCCACATACAGGCCAACTTCGCGCACCCCGAGCAGTTCCTTGATAATCACCCGGTCTATGCTCGTGTATACCGACACCAATATCCCAGAGATGATCAGCGGCTTTGCGCTCATCAGCAATTCCCTTGCGACTGCCTTGTCGAACTGAATGTAGAAAGCACCGAACTTTTGCTTTGAATACGCATAAGCCAGCGCAGCCGCCAGGCTCACTTGATCTATGAGACTTACCAGCACGAACCAGAACAAGTCCGCATTGACGGCTACGAAATACAGTTTGAGCAGCGACGAGAGCAGCAGTTGGGATATCTTGCAGATCGACACGTATTTGGACAACACGCGCGACTGGAAATAGAAGTCCACAACCTCGAACGACTGGAAAACCAGCCCGCTCGCGATGATCCCTATATACAGATTCGTCGTGTCGTCGTTATCAGCAATGGCCAATGCAACAGCTATACCCGCACCAGCCAATATGGCGCCCATGACCTTCAACCAGAATGCTGTCCCGAGATAGGCATCGCGCTTTCCTGGTGCGTTGACCAAGTCCCTGACGATGATCCCGTCCAACCCCAGCTTGGCGACCGACGCGAACAGGGCTACAAACGCCAGCGCATAGCTGAACAGGCCGAACTTTTCCGGGCCAAGATATCGCGCAACATAGATGCCCACCAGCAGCCCAGCGATGATTCGCAGGATCTGCTCCGCGAATAGCCAAGATGTATTCGCGAGGTACTTTCGGAAGCCTTGGTGGGCCAATACCTCTTCAAAAGAGGTGCGCATTTTTTTAATCACGCGGCCATCTTGGATTCAAGGTTGAAGGGATAAGGTTCAGATTCAAGTTTGGTTCTCTATTTGATCTTGCTCAACATATCCTGGTAGGACAACTCAATGCCCTTCTTCAGTGGCATCGTGTGCGTCCAGCCCAGCGCGTTGATGCGGGAGACATCCATCACCTTGCGCATCGTGCCGTCGGGTTTGCTGGGGTCGAAGGTGAGGTTGCCCTTGAAGCCGACCACTTCCGCGACCCGTTCGGCCAGTTCGCGGATGGTGAGGTCTTCGCCGCAGCCGATGTTGACCAGCGGCGGTTGGTCGTTGTTGAACAGGCCAGCGAGTTTGCCCTCCGCCTGTTCGAGCAGATAGATGCAGGCGCCCGCCATGTCTTCACTGTAGAGGAATTCGCGCTTGGGCGTGCCGGTTCCCCACACGACCACCTCCTTGTCGCCGCGCTGTTTGGCTTCGTGCATCTTGCGGATGAGTGCGGGGAGGACGTGAGAGTTGTTGAGGTCGTAGTTGTCGTTGGGGCCGTACAGGTTGGTGGGCATGGCGGCCATATACCGGGTGCCGTATTGGCGGTTGTACGACCAGCACATCTCAATGCCGGCGATCTTGGCCAGCGCATAGGGGCGATTGGTTAGCTCCAGCGGGCCAGTCAACAGGCATTCTTCCTTCATCGGTTGCGGTGCATTCTTGGGGTAGATACAGGACGAACCCAGAAACAATAATCGCTGCACCTTGTTTTGGTAGGCGCTGTGGATGACGTTGGACTGGATGACGAGATTGTCGCGGATGAATTCTGCCGGGTAGGTGTTGTTGGCGTGGATCCCGCCCACTTTCGCTGCGGCCAGGAGGACGACTTCCGGCTTCTCGGCCTCGAAGAAGGCGCGTACCGCGTGCTGATCGGTCAGGTCGAGTTCGGCATGCGTGCGCACGACAAGGTTGTGGTAGCCGCGCGCCTTGAGGCGGCGCACCAAGGCGGAACCGACCAGACCGCGATGGCCGGCGACATAAATTTTTGCGTCTTTGTTCATGCTGTTCATTTTCGTTCAAATTCTTTGTGGGGCTGGCTGTCGGGTTAAAACCCGACCTACAAAAACCCGTTTCCCCGTAGGTCGGGTTTCAACCCGACCGGCTTGGCTGTCAGGCTCAAGCCCGGCCTACAGTGATTACATCAATGGCTTGCGACCCAATTCTCAACTTGTAGCGCTGGTACTTTTTCAAATTCCTTAATATTGTTAGTTACCAGCACAAGTCCTTCGCTACGCGCATGTGCAGCAATGTGCAAGTCGTTCACACCGATGGGTTGCCCCATCATTTCAAGTGACGCTCGAATCGAGCCGTAGTGCTGTGCTGCCTTGGGTGTGTACGACAACACCTCTAATCGGCTGCAAAAGTCTTCGACTACCGCAAGGTTGGACGTTGGCTGTGCACTTTTCTCTGCGCCATGCAATAGCTCCGCCAGCGTTACAACCGATATCGCCATGCGGCTCGCATTTGCATTAAATAAACCTAACACCTCGAGCGGCCTGCGTTTAATCACGTAGATGACGATATTGGTGTCAAGCAGGTATTTCAGCATCAGAGTGCTTCACGAGGGGTTTGTTCTTGCAGCTCTCTGACCTCCATAAAATCAGGTGAAGCGCGCACCCCATTCTCGAAGAAGCTATTCCACGTTTCCGTTATTGGACTAATGATTCGTTCATTCCCCACTGCGCGGACATTTACCTGCTTGATTTCTTCAGAAAATCTCATCTCAGCAGGCAACCTGACCGCTTGTGTCCGGTTATTCGTAAACACTGTGCTCGTTGTCATGAGGTGACCTCCCATATGTATATAGCACAAGTATATGGCAATGCGTATTCACTTTCAATAGTGCGTTGGCTGCCAAGCTGCACCCGTAAGCGGCAGGACGTGGCTGTAAGGGACTAAAGCTCCAACACCACACTATCAGGCCCGGCCTACAAAATCACTCGTGATAGTCCATGGCCTTGTAGCCGTGCTTCTTGACCAGTTCGTCGCGCTCGGCGGACTTGAGGTCTTCGCGCACCATTTCGGCAACCAGTTCGTCGAAGGTGATCTTGGGTGTCCAACCGAGTTTTTGTTTGGCCTTGGTCGGATCGCCGAGCAGGGTCTCGACTTCGGTGGGGCGGAAGTAGCGCGGGTCAACCTGGATGATGCAGCGTTCGCCCTCACCCCCAGCCCCTCTCCCATCGGGCGAGGGGAGGTAACCTTTTTCGTCCACGCCCTTGCCTTCCCAGCGTATTTCCATGCCCAGCTCCTTGGCGGCGGCATTGACGAAATCGCGCACGCTGTATTGCACGCCGGTGGCGATGACAAAGTCTTCCGGCTGGTCTTGTTGCAGCATGAGCCATTGCATTTCGACGTAGTCCTTGGCGTGCCCCCAGTCGCGCAGCGAATCCAGGTTGCCGAGATACAGGCAGTCCTGCAGGCCGAGCTTGATGCGCGCCAGGGCGCGGGTGATCTTGCGCGTAACAAAGGTTTCGCCCCGGATGGGCGATTCGTGGTTGAACAGGATGCCGTTGCAGGCATACATGCCGTACGCTTCACGGTAGTTGACGGTGATCCAGTAGGCATACAGCTTGGCGCAGGCGTAGGGGCTGCGCGGGTAGAACGGAGTGGTTTCCTTTTGCGGGATTTCCTGCACCTGGCCGAACAGTTCTGAAGTGGAAGCCTGGTAGAAGCGGGTCTTCTTTTCCAGGCCCAGGATGCGGATGGCTTCGAGGATGCGCAGGGTGCCGATGCCGTCGGCATTGGCGGTGTATTCAGGGGTGTCGAATGACACGGCCACATGACTCATCGCCGCAAGATTATAAATCTCGTCCGGCTGGGTTTGCTGGATGATGCGAATGAGGTTGGTGGAGTCGGTCAGATCGCCGTAGTGCAATTTGAACTTGGCGTTGTTCACGTGCGGGTCTTGGTACAGATGGTCGATGCGATCCGTGTTGAACAAGGAGGAACGGCGCTTGACCCCGTGCACGAGGTAGCCTTTTTTCAACAGCAGTTCGGCCAGATAGGCGCCGTCCTGGCCGGTGATGCCGGTGATGAGGGCGACCTTCTGCGCCGGAGAATTGCGTGAAGGGTCGAGTTTGCCGTGTTGGTTCATTGTGTCATCTCTTCAGTGTTGGCAGCGGTGCTGCCGGTTTGGATAATAGAGCGCCGCACATCGCGGTGTCGGCGGTGCATTGTATCGAACTCCCGCCCCGCAACGCGGTATCGCACGTCGTGCTATCGATTGAGTGTATGCCATGCCGTTTTTGCCAGCGCGAGCGCAATCCCCAGCGCGATGCCCAGCAGAAGTCCGATGAGTAACGACAATTTCACCCGGGGTGAAACCGGACTGCCGGATGTACTGATGGGCACCGCCAGTTTGGTCGGGGACGCATGAGCCAACGCGTTCCGGCTTTCCAGTTCGTCGATGCGGGAACGCAATGCAGACAGCTGGTCGAGCCTGGCCAGATAGGCAATGTTGGCCACGTCTGTTTTCCGCACCCGTTCCAGTTGGTGCATTTCGTCGGCCAGCGACTGGCGGTAGCCCGCCAACTGCAGGTTCCCGCCCTGAAGCTGCTCTTCGACCATGTCGTATTGCTGCTTGCCGATCAGGCCGACTACAGATTCCAGGCATTGTTTCGCCCGCGCCGGGGTCGCCGTGCGAACGCGCAAGTCGAGTGTGTCCGGCAGCGTTTTGAGGGTCGAGGTCTTGATCATGCCGCCCAGATAGTCGCCGACCGCATCCGGGTTGGCGATCCCGCATTCCGTCAAAGCGGTCGAACTATAGCTTGCCGCATGGCGCAGGCGCTCGCCCAGAGCGGACGGGGTTTCGATGTCAAGGCCCTTGAATTTCGCCATTTGCACAACGCTGCTGGCCTCATATTTCTTCGGCGCAAACTGCACGTAAGCCACCGCCAGCAGGAACACGGCGACCGTAACGGCGGCAATGAGCCCGGCGTTGTTCCTGAAAAAATCGATGATGTCCCACAGGCTTATTTCATCGTTCTCTATGATGGGTTGTTCGTTGTTCATCTTTATCCTCTGCATTTGCTCAAATTTTACCCGGAATCAATCCGCACTTCCCTCGATCAGCGTTTCGAGCTGCCGCACGTGCCGTGCAACGGCGGGCAGGTCGCCGCGCGTTTCGACATTCAAGCGCAACAACGGCTCGGTGTTTGACCCGCGCAGGTTGAAGCGCCAATCGGCGAATTCTACACTCACCCCGTCGGTGCGATCGACCCCGGGAGCCTGGGGCAGGTAATGCGACAGGATGCGCTCGATGGTCTGGTTCACATCGCTCACGCGGTAGTTGATCTCGCCGCTGCACGGGTAGGCAGCGATGCGCTCCCCGACTAATTGCGACAAACGTTTGCCGCTGCGGCTCAACAGTTCGGCCACCAGCAGCCACGGGATCATGCCGCTGTCGCAGTAGGCAAAGTCGCGGAAGTAGTGGTGCGCGCTCATCTCGCCACCGTAGATCGCGTTCTCGGCGCGCATGCGTTCTTTGATGAAGGCGTGACCCGTCTTGGACTGGATGGGAATGCCACCGGATTGTTTGACGACGTCGACGGTGTTCCAGGTCAGGCGCGGGTCGTGGATGATCTTTTCGCCGGGTTGTTTGGCCAGGAAGGCGGCGGCGAGCAGGCCGACGATGTAATAGCCTTCGATGAATTCGCCGCGCTCGTCAAACAGGAAACAGCGGTCGAAGTCGCCATCCCAGGCGATGCCCATGTCGGCCTGATGCGCCTTCACCGCATCGGAGGTGGCGGCGCGGTTCTCGGGCAGCAGCGGGTTGGGGATGCCGTTGGGGAAGGTGCCATCAGCTTCGTGATGAATCTTGATGAAGGCGACGGGGATGTTCAATTGCTTGAAGCGCGCTTCGAGTGCGTCGATGACGTGCCCTGCGGCGCCATTGCCCGCGTTGACCACGAGCTTCAGCGATTTGATGGCGGCGGGTTCGATGTAGGTCAGCAGGTGATCTACATATGGATCGAGGATTGAGGATTGAGTCAGCGAACCACGTTTTTGTAGGTCGGGTTTTAACCCGACAGTGTCTTGTCGGACTGAAGTCCGACCTACAGGGGCAGCGGCATTTTGTAGGTCGGGTTTTAACCCGACAGAGTCTTGTCGGGTTAAAACCCGACCCACAGAAATCTCGGCCAGGGCCTGGATGGCTTTGAGGCCGGTGTCGCCGCTGATCGGCACCGCCCCTCTGGCAACCAGTTTCATGCCGTTGTAATCCATCGGGTTGTGGCTGGCGGTGACTTCGATGCCGCCGTCCACATCCAGATGGAAGGCAGCGAAGTAGATCTCTTCTGTTCCCGCCCTGCCGATGTCGATGACGTCGCATCCCGCATCCATCAAGCCGTTCGCCAGTGCGTTCTTGAGTTCCGCGCTGGTCAGGCGCACGTCGCCGCCCACCACCACGCGTTTGGCCTGCAGGTGCTGCGCATAGGCACGGCCGATGCGATAGGCGATGTCTTCATTGAGTTCTTCGCCCAGTTTGCCACGGATGTCGTAGGCTTTGAAACAGGTTAGTGTCTGTTTGGTCATGCGTTTCGCTTCTTTTTCACTGTGTATTTCCAGTGGCTGCGGTTAGTGCGATGAGCGGCGTAGTGTTGGTGACAATGATCTTGCTTCTATCAGGCATTGGTGATGTCCTCTGCAATTTCGTCATCTTCAAGATTTATCACGGCAACGCCATACCGATGCAATTCTCCAAGAAATTGCACTCGGCTCATTCCGGCAAGCGATGCGGCCATACCCGATGATAGACGCTTTATTTCAAATAGCTTGATGGACATTGCCAACTTCGCCTCTTGGGCAAACTGTTGCGGCGTGCACTGAATTGCGTCAGGCAGGTTGGCTGGAACTTCAACTAGTATTTGCATGATGGATTCCCCTGTATTTCGCCTTTGTTGCATCATAATTTCATTCCTGCATTGAAGTCGAAAACTTCGACTTCAATTTGTCCCACTCGCTCTTGCTCAATTCTAATGATGTATTCGGCGGGGAATTTTTCCGGGTTATTTTTTACCGCCTCATTGATGCGCTTGGTCTCAACACCGTAAAGTTACGCCACATCGCTATCCAGCAAGACATCCTGCCCGCGCAATTCGATGAGTTTGTTTTTCAGGTTTTCGATTTTCGAAATATCACTCATCGCATACCCCCGGCTTATTTCCGCCCGTACACGTCATCGAAACGCACGATGTCGTCTTCGCCCAGATATTCGCCGCTCTGTACTTCGATCATCACCAGCGGCAACATGCCGGGGTTTTCCAGCCGGTGCTTGTGCCCGGCGGGGATGTAGGTGGATTCGTTGGTGTGCACAAAGAGTTCCTGCTGCCCGTTCACCACGCGCGCCATGCCGCTGACGACGACCCAGTGTTCGCTGCGGTGGTGGTGCATTTGCAGGCTCAGGCTGGCGCCGGGTTTGACTTCGATGCGTTTGATCTTGAAGTGTTGTCCCTCTTCCAGCACGGTGTAGGTGCCCCACGGGCGATGCACGGTGCGGTGCAAGCGATGCGCCGGATGATCCTGCTTTTTGAGCGCGGCGTAGAGGTGCTTGACGTCCTGCGCGCGACTGCGGTCGGCGACGAGCAGTGCATCCGGAGTGTCGATGATGATGAGGCCGTCGATGCCGACCGCACCGACGAGGCGGTCGCCGCTGTGGATGGTGCAGTTGCTGACTTGGTGCAGTACGACTTCGCCTTGAATGCGGTTTCCCTGTTCGTTCGCCGGCGTAAGGTCGCCCAGCGCCACCCAGGAACCGATGTCGCTCCAGCCGATGTCGCAGGGAACTACGGCGACGTTGGCCGACTTTTCCATGACGGCGTAGTCGATGGAATCATCCGGGATTTGTTTGAAGGCGTTCGCGTCCAGTTCGGTCTGGCTGAACCCTTTGCCTTCGGCACTGCGCGACTGGGCGATGCAGGCCCGGGTGGTTTCGAGAATGGCCGGACAGTGTTTTTCCATCTCGCGCAGCAGGGTGCCCGCCTGGAAACAGAACATGCCGGAATTCCACAGGAAACGGCCCGAGGCGAGATATTCCCGGGCTTTTTCCAGATCAGGTTTTTCGACAAAGCGCAGAACCGGAAAACCCGTCCGCTCCCCCGACCCGTCTCCCGCTTGCGTGAGCTGGGAATCCAGGTCGGCCTCGATGTAACCGTAACCGGTCTCGGGCAGATCCGGCTTGATGCCGAAGGTGACGAGTTTGCCCTGGGCGGCGAGTTGCAGGGCGGACGCGACCGCACGGGCGAAGGCGGCCTGGTCAACGATGAGGTGATCGGCAGCGAGCACGAGCAGGCAGGCATCTTCACCGTGGATTGCGGCAATTTGCAATGCCGCAGCGGCGATGGCGGGCGCGGTGTTGCGCCCGAAGGGTTCGAGGATGAAGCGGTTGGTGAGTGATTTGTTGTCCGGGGTATGGGCAACTTCGCGGTATTCGTCTTCGATCTTGAAGAAGAGTTCGCGGTTGGTGACGGTCAGGGTTTCGGCCACATCGGCAAGCACGGCCCCGCGCAGCCAGGCTTTTTGCAGCAGGCTTTGCCCGTCGGCCAGACGGATGAAGGGCTTGGGATGCAGTTCGCGTGAAACCGGCCAGAGTCGGGAGCCGGCTCCGCCGCAGAGGATCGTGGGAATGAGTGTCATAAGGGCGGCAAGGCCAATCGGGTTATTGCGCGCCTACCCGGGCGCGGGGTTCGTATTTTACACACAGCGGCGGCCAAACATTCATCCTAAAAAACGTATTCATCCACGAACGACACGAAAAAACACGAAAAAATTCAGCGGGTTTTTGGAAGCGGTGGATGCTCCTGCCGGGTGAGTTGCAATTTCAAACCAACGTGTTGCTTGTTTTAGTTGGTGACTTTCGTGCATTTCGTGGACTGACCAGGATTTTTAGGGCTATGTGCAAAGTAAGGTTGGATGCAACCAGTCGGTTTTACTTGAATCTCCGATGCCGTTGTACTAATATTTGTACAACAGGAGGTAGATATGGAAGCCATAACTTATAGCCACACTCGTCAGCATTTGGCGGAAATCATGAACAAGGTTGCAGATGATCGCTCCCCAGTTTTGATTACACGCCAAGCCGGGCAGCCAGTAGTCATGATGTCGCTGCAAGACTTCAATGCCCTTGAAGAAACCGCATACCTGATGCGTAGCCCGAAGAACGCGAAGCGGCTCATGGAGTCAATCGAACAGCTTGCTGTAAGCGGAGGTCAAACCCGAGCGCTGATCGATGCCGATTAAATTCTCAGACCAGGCTTGGGATGATTACCTGTTCTGGCAGACGAAAGATCGCGCTACGCTCAAACGGATTAATACCCTGTTGAAAGACATACAGCGATCGCCGTTTGAAGGAATCGGGAAGCCAGAACCGCTGAAGCACAACCTTGCAGGTTTTTGGTCGCGTCGCATAGATGAGGAACATCGGTTGGTTTATGCGGTTCAGGATGAAACCCTCCTGGTTGCTCAGTGCCGATACCATTACTGACACCTTTCTATCTCGTGGTGTGCAATCCAAGGTTGGTTTCAACCTCATATTGCAAATGGCCATTTTAGGTTCATTCATCCGCGCGCGTCATGGCGGCGGCCAGCAGCACCGCGACGGTGGTCGCGTAAAAAGCTGCGGTCATTTTAAGGTCGAAGGTTTCGGCGGTGAGGCCAAATATAAAAAACCCCAGCGTCACGCAGATGCCCATCCGGGCCGCGACTGCCTGGCGCCGCAGGCCCGATTTCGCCAGCCGCATGAAGAAGTAGAGCGGCACAAAATAAACGGCAAGCAGTGCGCATAGCCCCAAGACGCCAAAGCGCGCGGCATGTCCCAGAATCTCGCTATGCGCTTCGCCGCGGCCGTATTCTGCCGCCAGCGGCGTCACCTGGTGCAGCGCGCTCATGGGCCCCATCGCCTGCCCGAATCCGTCCGCGCCCACCCCGAAAATCGGATGGGCGGCAATCAGTTGCACGGCCGCGTTCCACAGTTGCAGGCGAATGCCGATCGAGGTGTCGAGATGGCCGGTCTGGTAATGGGCCAAGTCGGAGAAAATCATGCCGACCCGCGAATGGATCGTGCCGATGAACAGGTAACTCAATAGCGCCAGCATTCCCACCAGCACCAAACCCCAGGCCAGTTTTTTCCAATAGTTGCCGTGAGTGTGCGCATGGATCAGGAACGCCACAAAGAGCGGGAGGGCGATCCAGCCCCCGCGCGCCTGGGAGAGTATCGACACCAGCAGGCCGGCGCCAAAACCGGCCAGCTTAAACAGCTTGAGTGCGGGGTGGTCAGGATGTGTCCAGTTGATGCCCAGCACCGAAAGGAATCCCAGCAGCAGGGCCATGTCCCCCAGGTGGATGTGATTCAGAAAAGGGAGGGAGGCCGAATGGCTGAACGAGGGCAGATAAACGGCCACTGCGCCCAAGGCGGCCAGCGCGCCCAGGGGGAAGGCGTACTGCAAGACGGAAAACAGGTTTGTGCCGCCCGCCTGGCGGAGGGCGTAGAGAATCGGCACGGCCAGCAGGAAGCGGGAAGCCGAATCGAAATAGCGGGCGGCCAGGTCCTGATGGTAGAGCTGCACCAGAAAGATGGCGACCAGGCCGGATGCCATGGCGATGCCGAAGGCGATCTCGGGCGCGGTCAACGGTTCGCCCCGGCGACAGCCTGACCCCAGCCCATACAGCGCCAAGGCGGCCAATACAAACATCGCGCCGTTCATTCCGCCCTGCACCAGAAAGCACAACGCGGGGTAACTCAACACCACCAGCACCGGCACATTCCCGGTCAGGATTCGATTCAGTTGGATGGATGATTTCATTATGTGCGATCGAGGCCCCATGCAAACGAGCCGGCGAATTGTCTCATACTCCCGCGCCGGCCCTCGACGCGGTGCGGAGTGTGTGGCGCGCGTCAGTCCGGTTGCCGATGGGTCAGGGATTTCACAAACCCGCGCACGGGTTTGATGGCCTTGTAGTAGGCGCAGGCAAAGTCCTGAAACTTCTCCTCCTTCAGGCATCGTCGCGCCAGGCTCACGGGCACGTCGTAAAGCTTGAAGCGCGGGCGGCCCAGCGTTCTGATGTCTTCCACGGCTTTTGAGAAGGCCGCTTTGTCGTTTGCGAATCGGGGCTCCCCGTTCTTCCAACCGATAAAGTACAGGTCGTAACTCGTCGGCATGGTGAAGAAAAAATAATCGGCAAACAGCGCGCGCAGGTGCAGCGCGTTTTCAAAATCTTCCCGCCCCAGGTTGCGGTAGTAATCCAGTCCTATCGATTGGGTGCCGGGTGAAAATTCGGAGGAAGACCGTTTTGTCCCGTGTTCGACTCGCCCCAGCGTGGCGCAGGTCACCACCACCAGCCCGCCCGGACGGGTCATTCGGTACATGTTTTTCAATGTTTCAACCCAGTGCGCATCGTGCTCAAAACATTCGCAGGAAATGGCCACATCCACCGAGTCATCCGGAAGCGCAACTTCATGCCCGAAGCCGACCAGATCGACGCCGGGACCTTCACACAGATCGACCCCCACGTAGTCTGCACCCGGAAAGAACTGGCGGATGGAGCCGTTGAAATCGTAAGCGCCGATTTCCAGTACCTTCAGATTTTTTGTATCGGGCACAAAGTGCTCTTTGACCCGTCGCACGAATTGCATTTGTTGGATGTGTGCCATTTTGATTTCCCCTGTTTGTTTGCGCATCCGCAGCTGGGCCGGCCTTTGCCGATACCTGATCCATCGAGTCCCCACCGGCATGGATCCGCCCCTCAATCACCTTCGCACTTTCGCATAGACCGCGACGTATGCCCGCGCCACGGCATCCCAGCCGTGCACGAACGGCGGTGGTGGCGCCGGCCTGGCCAACTGCGCCTCGACCGCATCCGCCCAGTCTGCCGGCGCGGCATCCAGCGGCAAAACCCGGCCAGCCGCTGCTGTCACCTGCGCCGCCGCGCCGCACGCATCCGACACCACCACCGGCACCCGTGCCGCCATCGCTTCGCTGATGGCCATGCCGTAGGGCTCGGCTTTGGCAGGATGCAACAGCACGTCGATCTGTGCGAAATGCGCGTTGTCAGAACGCCAACCGAGCAAGCGGTAGCCACCCTGCCAATCTTTGAATAAATGTTCAGTCTCGCACGGCTCCGGACCGATCACCCACAATTCAAGGTTCGGGCGTGTCCGGCGCAGACAGGCCGCGATCTTGACCGCCAGCGGCAATCCCTTGCGTTTCCATTCGCGGCCGACGAACCCGATGACACCTCCGTCGGTCGGCACCCCATGCGGGGTGCGCATGACACCGGGCAGTACGCCCGGGATGACAGGGGCTGTGAGTTTGTGCGCGTATTCGGGATAGTAGTGCGCCAGTTGCCTGGCGATGATCCCGGAGTTCGGCACGATGGCCTTGGCCACACGTAGTTCGCGCCGCTCCAGCCACAATTGCACCGCCACGCGGGTCGAAATTTTCTTCCACCAGGGCTGGTCGCGCACGGCGGCGAAAGGCGGCCCATGAAACGTGGTCACATCGTGCACGCCGACACGTTCATGGCTATGGATCAGCCAGCCGGGTTGCGTGTTGGCTTCGAGCCAGGCCGCGACACGGCGACTGAAACGGAAATAAGCCAGCCAGCGCGGGCGCGGCGCAAGCGCGCCGAGTTCGTGCACCGTGATCCCCTGCGGCACCTCGCAGCAGCAGCACTCGCACACGATCTGCACCCGGTGACCCAGGCGCGCCAATTCGCACGTGGTCTTCCATACATAGCGCTCCATCCCGCCCACCGGGCCGTAGCGTCTGACGATATGCAGGAGATTCATCGTGCGGACGGCGTGTTGCGCGGGTAATTCGTCATGATTGGCGGGCGCGGATTTCGTGATGGCTGAGCGCGCGCAGTTTTCTGTATTTCAGCCAGGTGGTGCGCAGGTTCATCGTGGCGATATGCCATCCGGTTCGGCCGTCGAGAAACCCCAGTTGCAGCAGCCAGGTCCGCACGAATGTCCAGCAGGCCGGCAGGATGCCCGCCGTGCAATTTGCGCGCTTCCCGGCCTGAAACATTTGCGCGGCCGCCGCGCTGGAATACGCACTGACTTTGCGCTCGATGTCTTCCCGGGTGCGGTAGCTGTAATGCAACAGCGGGGTATGCAGTTTTGCATAGACTCCGTCGATCGCCACACATTCATGCACCAGACGTTCCAGAAAGCGTCCCCGGCCGCGCTCGAACAAGCGCAACACGTAGTCCGGATACCAGCCGCAATGGCGGACGAAAACGCCGCAGAATTCGGAATGGCGCGGCACGCAGTAGCCCGCCGCTGCGGGGCGCTGCAGCGCCTGTTGAATTTCATCCCGGAGTGCCGGCGTGACCCGCTCGTCGGCGTCGATGGAGAACACCCAGTCGCACGTCGCGTAGTTCAAGGCGCGGTTCTTCTGTGGGCCGAAGCCGGGCCAGTCGTGCTCGTACACCTGCGCGCCCATGCTGCGCGCGATGGCGACCGTGTCGTCGGTGCTGCCGGAATCGACCACGATGATCTCATCGGCGAATGCCACCGATTCCAGGCAGGCACGGATGTTGGCGGATTCGTTGCGGGTGATGAGGATGACGGAGAGCGTGGGCATGGTTAATGGGAACCTAATTTTCCGGCAAGGGGGCGAGGAGTGCCGCGATTTCGGCCTCGCCGAATTTCAGTTCGGCGTGCTCGTCGCGACCCAGCATGCCTGCGGCGAGCTGGGCCTTGCGTTCTTGCAGGGCGAGCATCTTTTCCTCGATGCTGCCGGCAACGGTGAGTTTATACACGAACACGCTGTTCTGCTGGCCGATGCGGTGGGCGCGGTCGGTGGCCTGGTTTTCGACAGCGGGATTCCACCACGGGTCATAGTGGATGACGGTGTCGGCCGTGGTCAGGTTGAGGCCAACACCGCCGGCCTTGAGGCTGATGAGGAACACCGGCACGTCGCCCTGCTGGAATTGTTTGACCGGCGTTGCGCGGTCGCGGGTCTGGCCGGTGAGTTTGACGAAAGGGATGGCGGCCTGTTCCAGTTCCGCTTCGATCAGCGCCAGCATCTCGGTGAATTGCGAAAACAGCAGGATGCGGCGTCCTTCCGCCACCATTTCCGGCAGCATCTCGCGCAACAATTCGAGCTTGGCCGACGGCATCTTTTTGCCGATCCTGACCGATTTGAGCAAGCGCGGGTCGCAACAGACCTGGCGCAATTTGAGCAGCGCATCGAGGATCACGATCTGGCTGCGGTTCAGCCCCTTGTCGGCGATCTCGGCGCGCACCTTGCTGTCCATGGCACTGCGCACCGTTTCGTACAGGTCGCGCTGCGCGCCTTGCAGTTCCACCGCGCGCACAATGGTGGTCTTGGGCGGCAATTCCTTGGCGACGTCTTCCTTGCGGCGGCGCAGGATGAACGGCCGCACGCGCTGGTTGAGCAGAAGCATCCGGGCGCTGTCGCCGTTCTTTTCGATCGGGGTGCGCCAGGTCTTGGCGAAGCGTTTGCTGTCTTCCAGAAAACCCGGCATCAGGAAATCGAACTGCGCCCACAGTTCGCCCAGATGGTTCTCCATCGGCGTGCCGGTGAGGCACAGGCGGTGCCGCGCGCGCAACTGACGCAGTGCGACGGCGCTCTTGCTCCCGGCATTCTTGACATATTGCGCCTCGTCCAGCAGCAGGTAGTGATACTCGAACGGCAGCAGTGCCTCGGCATCGCGCCACAGCAGCGGATAAGTGGTGAGCACGATGTCGTGGCGCGCGATGGCGTCGAACTGCTCCTTGCGTTCAGCACCGTGCAACACCAGCACCGACAGGCCGGGCGCAAAACGCGCCAGTTCGCTTTTCCAGTTGAACACCAGCGAAGTGGGCAGCACGACCAGGCTGGGACGATCCATGCGGCCCTGTTCTTTTTCGGCGAGCAGATGGGCGATGGCCTGCGCGGTCTTGCCCAGTCCCATGTCGTCGGCGAGGATGCCGGACAGTTCGTTGGCGCGCAGATATTGCAGCCAGGCAAGGCCCTGTTGCTGGTAGTCGCGCAGCGTGCCGCAAAATCCGGCGGGCGCCGCGACCGGCTGTACCGCGCCCGCCGCCTGCAAGCGCGCCGCCATGGCTTGCACGGCCTGTGCGCCCTTGAATTGCCAGCGCGAAGTGTCCGCCCCCAACACCTCCAGGCGGGGGGCATCGTAGCGATGCACGCGCAGGATGTCCGGCTGGAATCCGGCGGAGAACAGGTCGATCAGGGTGGCGGCGATCGGCTTCAATCTTGCCGCCGAGACGCGCACGACCTGACCGTCGTCGGTCAGCAGCGTGATCCTTTCGCGGTCCGCGATGCGCTGCATCTGCACGCCGTCCAGCCAGCGCGCATCGTGGCGGAACAGCGCGGCCAGCATCGGCGCCAGCGGCTGCCGCCGGCCTTCCACCACGATGCCCATGTCCAGATTGAACCAGCCGTCGCCGCTGTCGCTGATCTCGGCCTGCCAGTCTTCCACTTCCAGTTCGCGATAACGGAAGCCCGGCGCGTATTCAATCTGCCAGCCGGCCTTTTGCAACTGCGGCATCACCTCATCGCGGAACTCATCCCAACGTTCCAAGAATTCGAGCGTCAGGGCATCCCTGGGCAGCGCGAGGTTGCCGTAACCGCTGCGATTTACTTTCGCCGGCAACAGCTCCAGCGCCTGGCGCAATTTGTTTTCCGTGGCGGCATGCCGCTTGACCTTGACCACCTCGCCGTCCGGCAGCGTCACCAGGTTGCCCGCATGGCGCAACGGTACACTCACGTCCTCGTACATCAGCCGCGGCTGCGCTACATCCCACTCGCGCGCACGGGTGGCCCGCAGGTAATAGGGCAAGACGTCATAGGCGGGATCATTGATCGTGTCGAAGCGCAGCACCGCAACGGGTTTGCCGCCCACTTGCCGCACGGCATCCAGCGTGGCGCGGCTGGGCGCGGGCAATTGCGGCGCCAGTTCGGCCAGCGCCGCCGCCGCGCGCGTCACCTCGTTGCGCGCCAGCGGGGGAATCTTGAGCAGCTGTTGCAGCACCGGCAGCGACAATGCCAGCGCCACCTCGCCCGCCTCGCAGTTGTGCACATCAACATACCAGGGCGGTTGCAAAGGCAGCAGATGGGTCGCCGCCGGTTCGGCAACCAGACGCGGATACAGGCGCTCCTGTTCGTTGACCCGCCATTGCACGTCGCCCGTGCGCGGCGCGGCCAGATGCAGCAAGCGGCCGTCCAGCACCAGCCGCTGCGTCGCCAGCAATGGCCGCATCAGTTGCGCGCCCGTCTCGCCTTCCAGCATATAGCCGTCGCCGCCGACGGGACTGCGCGCATAAAAATGCAGCATGCGCAGCAGCGGCAGTTCGTCTTCACTGACGAATTGCGGGCGCCTCACCAGCGCACGGTCCAGCGACCGCCACTCATGGTCCAACCTGATGACTTCCCCGTCTGCCGGCGGCAGCGCCTTGTACAAACGCACCTGCCACTGGGCGCGCAGCGTGTCGTACGCCAGCCGGTAATAAATGCGCAAACTGGGCTTGCCGTGTGCCACGGTTTCATTCGGTGCTTGCGCCGTATTACGCAGCTCCGCGATCCATTCCTGCAAAGGCGTACGACTCATCTCAATCGGCTTGCCTTGCACGCGCTGGGCCGCCAGCAAGGCGGCCACCACGTGCTTGCAATGGCCGCCCATCGGACAGCTGCAACGCGACTGGATGCCGGCGCGTCCCATGCGTCCGGTACGGGCATAGACATCCAGCTCGTAGGGATCAGGCGCGCTCCCGAGCACGACGGCATGGATACGATCCTCCTCCGCTTCGAGTTCAAGCACATGGCCGATATAGTCCTTGCCGCGATTGAACGTGGCCAGGCCGAACAGGCGGATCATTTCGTCTTGCGAGAGTTTTTTCAGGGACAGCATGGCAAGCAATAAGGGGGACAGTTCCGTTCAGTTTTTTACGGCGCAGTATTCGGGGACAAAGCGGCACAACGTGGCGCGCACATCGTCGTCCGGCAAAGGTTTATCCTGCTTCACCCATTCCAGCACGGCCCGGACTTCATCTTCCTTGACCGCACGCACTTGGGCGATGCGCAATTTCGGATGCGGTGTGGGCAGGCTGGTCTCAGCGTCGGCCAGCACCTCCTCGTACAGTTTTTCGCCGGGGCGCAGACCGGTGAATTCGATGCGGATTTCGTCTTCGCCGAGGCCGGACAAGCGGATCATGGTGCGCGCCAGATCGACGATCTTCACCGGCTCGCCCATGTCGAGCACATAGATTTCGCTGCCTTGCCCCATGCTGGCCGCCTGCATCACCAGTTGCGCGGCCTCCGGGATGGACATGAAGAAGCGATTGATCTCGGGATGGGTCACGTTAACCGGGCCGCCGCGGGCGATCTGCTCGCGGAATTTCGGAATCACGCTGCCGTTGCTGCCCAGCACATTGCCGAAACGCACGATGACAAAGCGCGTTCCCTGAAATTTAAGAGTGCCTTTCTCGCTTGTTATTTCTCCCGCAAGCGGGGGAGAGTTGGAGAGGGGGGCTTCTGCCTTCTGCTGCAAGCCCTGGCACACCATCTCCGCCATGCGCTTGGTGGTGCCCATGACGTTGGTCGGATTGACCGCCTTGTCGGTGGAGATCAGCACGAATTTTTCGACGCCATATTTTTGCGCGCACTGCGCCACCTGCCAGGTGCCGAACACATTGTTGCGCACGGCCTGCCAGGCGTTGCCGCGTTCCATCAGCGGCACATGCTTGTAGGCCGCCGCATGGAAGACCACCTGCGGGCGATACGCGGCGAACACTTCGTCCAGCCGCCCGCCATCCTTGACGTCGCCTGCCAGATAGGCGATTTCGAGCGCGGGGAACGTTTGCGAGAGCGACTGCTCGATCTGGTACAGGGCCAGCTCGCCAATCTCGTACAGCACCAGTTTGCGCGGTGCGAAGCGCGCCACCTGACGGCAAAGCTCGGCACCGATCGAACCGCCCGCGCCGGTGATCAGCACGGTTTTGTCGTGCAACAGGGATTGCAGCGCTTCGGTGTCCAGGATCACCGGATCACGACCGAGCAGGTCGTCGAGCTCGACCTCGCGTAATTGCGAAACACTCACCTTTCCCGAGAGCAGATCATCATAGGCCGGTACGGTGAGTGCCTTGATCCCGGCGCTTTCACAAAGACCAATAGCGCGCTGACGGTCGCGATGAGAAGCAGACGGCATCGCGATGATCGCCCGAGCGGCGCTGTACTTTTGCGCCCATTCAGGCAACTCGTCGAGCGTTCCCAGCACGGGTATGCCGTTCAGTGCGCTGCCTGTCTTGCCGGAGTCGTCATCGAGGAAGCCGGCTACATGCCAGCGAGCACTGCGCGCCAGTTCCTTGGAAAGTGCCACGGCCGCATCGCCCGCACCCAATACCAGCACCGGCTCGCCGCGCGAGACAAGGTCGCCATACAGCAAGTTCTCTTTCCACATGCGGTAAAGCAAACGGTTGCCGCCCATCACCAGCACCAGCAGCAAGGGATCGAGCACCAGCACCGAGCGCGGCACGATGATCGGCAATTTCAGCATCCACAGTAGAAAAGCCAAACCGGTCGTGGCGGCCAACACCGCCAGCACAATGCGGCGCACATCGCCGATGCTGGCATAGCGCCAGATGCCGCGGTAGAGGCCAAACGCAAAGAATACGATGCCCTGGCCTGCCACCACGAACGGCAGGGTCTGCCACAACTCCGCGCCAAAATTCGCCGGAAGATCGAAATTGAAGCGCAACTGATAGGCAAACCACCAGGCCAATGCCGCCGCCACAAGGTCATGAGCAATGGCAAGCAGACGGCGAGTTTCTGCAGATATCATCTTGTTTCCTTCATTATCCAGCGGCGCTCGATCCATACCATTGGCAGCACCAGCACCCCGGAAGACAAAAGCAAAGCAAGGACAGGGAAAGCAGCATTGCGCGAGGACAAAGCGGCGAGTCCGATGAGGCTCATCAGGCCGTATTCCACCAGCGCAACCCTGCGATGCCCCAAACCCATCTGCACGGCCCGTTGATAGTAATGCTCCCGGTGCGCTTCGGTGATTTTCGCGCCACGCAACGTGCGCTTGACCAGCGTTACCGTGGCATCGACGATGAAGGGCGAGAACGTCAGCAAGGGAAACCACACCGACCAATCGCCCCGCAGCCAGCCCCACAATCCCAGCGCCGCCGCAAGGTATCCCAGCGGGATCGAGCCGGCATCGCCCATGAAAATCCTGGCCGGATGAAAATTGAAGAACAGGAAGCTCAGCGCCGCCGCCGCGATACTGAAATTCAGCAGCGCCAGCATCTCGTCGTGCGCCAGCAACGATGCGATGCCGTAGCAAGCAAAACCGAACAGCGCCACGCCCCCGGCCAGACCATCCGAACCGTCCATGAAGTTGTACAGATCGATCATCCATGCCGCATAGAGAAACACGGCGAGGGCGACCAGCCAGCCCTGTTGCGCAGCCACCCCCGAGCCCGCCACCAGCAGCGCTGCTGCCGTCAGATGGGCGAACAGACGTTGCTTCACCGGCAAATTGCGGATGTCATCCAGCAACGACACGACAAATAACATCAGGCAGGGCAACCACACCCACCACGGAATCGATTCGGCCAGAAAACTCCATCCGGCAGACAAACCCAGCACCAGGGCAATTCCGCCGGTGCGCGGGACGGGCGTGTTATGGAGGGAGCGGTCGTTTGGAATATCCTGAATGGCCTGCCCGTATTTGCTGCGCAGTATGACGGTGATAACGACTGCGGCAACCAGCATCGCAACGATTGGTGGCAAATATGGCATGGAGGTCCTCAAGCCTGTCCGAGCACGTGGAGATGCGCGGCGCCTGCCATGCTTACGGCATCAGTGCGTATGTTCTGGTCGAATGTGACGAACCGGCCATTGTGCCGCACCGCCAGCGCAAGAAGATAAACGTCCGTGACCTGACGGTGCCCGAGGACCTTGCTCCAGTCGATCCGTGTGGAATCGAGCAGATTCACATCTGCCGGCCAGAATTCGTGGTGAGGGGCGGCGGCGGCTTCCGCCAGTCTGGCGGCAACTTCAGAAGCTGGCAACGGCGCGGGATAGTTGGGTTGTGACATGATGCGGATGCAGCCGTTCTGGGTCAGCGGGCAGGACGCCCAGCCTTGATCGACTTCGTGTTCCAGCCAGGACAAGGCCATCGCGTGATGAACATGACCGGCATCGAGCAAGGCGATCAGCACGTTCACATCCAGCAACGCACGCATCACGCGCCCTCTTGATCGCGCAGCCGATCCACGATGTCGTTACTGACAATCACGCCTCGGGCCGCAAAAGGCCGAAACCCGGCGACTTTTTTGACTTCAGACTGTGCCTGTTGCTGGCCGCCCGCAAGCGCCCGTCGCAACAAACCCGACACCACCTGTCCCGCCGAAAGATTCTGCATGCGTGCCAATTCCTTGGCAGCAGCCAGAACGTCATCTTCAATATCGATCGTAGTTCTCATCTCGTACCCCATTAACTTAGGAATCATGATGCTACCGCATCATGATGCGTGCAGTCAATTCACAGCTTATTTGGCTCGGCTTCCCGCTACCGTTTCCTGCAATCCGCGCGCCAAATCGCAGGGGGGCACCCAGCCCAACTCACGCCGGATCTTTCCGCTATCCACCTGTAACGACCCCAGCAGACGCTCGACCTGATCCGACTTGCCTGTTAGCCGACCCGCCAATTTCAACAACGCCGGAGGGCACAGAAAAACCCGCGCCGGGCGCCCCATCGCCTTGCCCAATCGGCGCAGCAATTCCGGTGTGGAAACATCCTCACCGTCGCTAACCAGATAGGTCTGCCCGGCTGCCGCAGGATGCGTGGCGCACAGGAGCAAGGCATCGACCAGATTCCCCAGATAGACCAGGCTGCGCTGGTTGTGCACCGAAGCCAGCGGCAGCGGGATGCCGCGCTGCACCACCTTCAGCATCTGCGCGAAGTTTCCCTTCACGCCCGGCCCATACACCAGCGGCGGACGCACGATGACGACTTCCAGCCCAGTCTCGGTCGCGATGCGGTGCAGCGCCTGTTCCGCTTCCCATTTCGAGATGCCATAAGGGTCCTGCGGAAGCGGCACATCGTCTTCGCGGAACGCATGGCCTTCTGCGGTTTCCTCTCCATTCACTTTGATGCTGCTGACATACACCAGCCGCTTCACACCGGCTGCGGCTGCCTGGCGTGCCAGGTTCTCCGTGCCTGCCACGTTCACTTCACGGAACGCGGCGAGCGGATCGGCGGCCGATTCCTCCATCACGTGCACACGCGCTGCGAGGTGAATCACGACATCGATACCCTGCAAGACAGTTCGCCAGTCCGTCCTTGCATTGATGCCGCCCACCTCCACCGATTCGGAACAACCATCAATTTGAGCGGCCGCGCGCACTGCACATCTGGAAGCAAGTCCGCGTTCCCGCATCTTTTCGACGAGCGCAGCGCCCACAAAGCCATTGGCACCCGTAACGAGAACGCTCATCACACCTTGCCCCGATCACGCGGCTTCATCTCGTTCTTACCGGCCAGTTCGCAATACAAGGTTCTTAATGCGTCGTACAGGACTTGCGCACTGAACAATTGCTTCACCCTGTC
Source organism: Ferrigenium sp. UT5 (assembly GCF_045866295.1). NCBI lineage: Bacteria > Pseudomonadati > Pseudomonadota > Betaproteobacteria > Nitrosomonadales > Gallionellaceae > Ferrigenium > Ferrigenium sp. UT5. The sequence continues at coordinate 42,431 of NZ_BAAFRY010000004.1, read as the reverse complement.
CTTCGCATTCTCGCCCATCTGCCGATATTTCTCCGGGCGTTCCAGTGCATCTTGCATGATGGCCACGAGTGCTTCGATGTCGCCCATGGGAAATAGAACACCGGTATGCCCGTCTTCGATCGCGTCAACCAGGCCGGGAATGCGCGTGCCGATGGCGGGAATTCCCAGCGCTGCGGCATCGATCACGATAGTCCCAAAACCTTCGCGGTAACTTGGTAAACACAGCACGTCACTGATCGCCAGATACAGTTCGTGATTTCCAACTTGGCCGATCTCCACCACCGAGTCAGAAAGGGTCTTGTCTGCATCGAGCAATTTTCTGACCTCGCCTTCCGACTCGTCGGGGCCGACGTACAGTAGGTGTGCATTCGGTACGGAAGCGGCGATTTTGGAGAAAGCATTGAGTACGTCGATGGCGCCTTTGTCACGCGTCTTCCTTGCGATGAAAGCAAACACATAGTCGGACTGATGCAAACCCAACTGACCACGCATGTCAGCAGCTCCGGACGACAAAGCAGCCCTATCGAAACGCCGGAGGTCCACACCCGACAGCGAACCCTTCGACAGCACTGACAGTGCTTTACCCTCCTGCGTGATCCCATGCTCCCGCAGAAAAACGGACTGCGACGGACTGTCGGTCAGGCAGGCGGTGTTCAAGGCATTGATCAGCCAGTCAAGGGTGTAATAGAAGCCGCGCGCCAGACCGCGCTTGGTCGCCCACACTTGGCCGGTGAAGGTATGCATGCGCACCGGCACTCGGCACAGGAACCCGGCGAGCGCGGCCAGCAGCCCGGCCTTGGGCATGATGGAATGGACGATGTCGGGACGGATGGCGCGGAATACCCGGCACAGCGCGAATAACGCACGCAGGTCAGACAGCAGGTTCACTTTGCGGCCGAGATCGAGGTCTATCCAGTGCACGCCGGGATACATGTCGCGGTACTTGGAAACACCTTGCCCCACGACATAGGTCTCGAAGTCTGCAGGCATCCTCTGCAGCGTGTTGGCGAGATGCCAGGGCACGACATAGGAAGCCGTCACGACACGGACGACCCTGGGCTTGTGCGATGATGGTTCAGTGTGCGCCACGCTGCCACTCCCTGACCAGTTCGCCCACCCCTTGCTCCAGCGTGATGCGGTTGCGATATCCGAGTTCGCGGATGATGCGGTCCGTGCGATAGACCGTGCGGTCGGTCAGTGCCGCCACACGCGAGGGTTTGAGCGGAAAGCCCGGCATCCTGCCGAACAGGTTCGCCGCCGCATGCGCCAGCGGCAACGGTAAACGCAGAGACGGCGCCTGCCTGCCGAGATGCGTAGCGATTAGGCCGACGAAGGTCTCCAGCGGGCAATGGTCGGAGACGATATAGGTGCGTCCGTTCTGCGGCAGCGACGCCTGTCCGCAGGCCAGCAGGGCATCCACGACATTTTCGACGTGGATGTAGTTCGCCACGGCACCCGGCGGGCCGATGAAGAAGAACAACCTCTTGTCGATCATGCGTATCAACTGGAACAGCGAACGGTTGCTCATATCCGCGTCATACACATTGGACGGCCGCAGCAGTACGCAAGCCAGCCCGTATTGTTCTGTCGCCTCCAGCAACAGTGCGTCAGCCGCCGCCTTGCTGCGCTCGTAGGCGTTGCCGGGGCGCAGTCCGCTGTCTTCATCCACTTCGCCCCCGCGCTGCAAACCATAGACGCCGGTACTGCTCAGCTGCACCCAGCGCCCGACCTCGCCTTGCGCGGCTTGCAGCAGATTGCGCGTGCCGGCCACGTTGGTCACTTCCATGCGCGACGCGTCCAGCAGTTCTGCCGCGCAGTGGTACAGCACATCCGCGCCGCGCACGAATCCATGCAAGTCATCTGCCGTGCCGCCCAGATCGCCGACGTGGCGGATCGCGCCGGGCAGCGGCGCGCCATCGGCGCTTCGCGTCAGATAGCGCACCTCGTCGCCGAGCGCGACATGCCGCGCGACCAGATGGCGCCCGATGAAACCGGTCGCGCCAGTGATGGCGATCACCCTAGCCACGGCGCCTCCGGTACAGGCGTTTGCGCAGGGGGCGCACCAGGAAATAGTGCAGCCAGTCCTTCAAGTAGCGTCCACGCAAATGCCACAGCGACAGCCAGGCGGTCATCAACACATCGCGCGTAACTTTCCAGCTTGGTCGTGCCGTCACGTTGCCGCCATGCCGTCGGTACTGCGCGTGAATCCCTGGGATATAGCCATAGGTGCCGTCGGTGCCGATCACATCGATCCACAATTTCCAGTCGGACACGACGGGCAGCAGCGGGTGGAAACCGTAAGTCGGAATGCGTACCCGGCGCACCATGACCGAAGCGGCAGTGTAAGGTGTACCGTTCCGGATGAAGCCTGCCGCCCCCTGCCCTGCATGGAACGGCACCAGGTCGCTGGTGCGCAGACCCAGCGATGCGCCGCCCGCGTCGATCCAGTCCACATCATGCCCGCACAACACCCGCTTGCCATCCTGCGCGAACCACTCTACCTGTCGCGTGATCTTGCCCGGCAACAGCACATCGTCCCCGCCCATGAAGGCGATGAATTCGCCGCTGCAAGCACGCAGCCCGATATTGCTGTTGGCGGTGATGCCGACGTTTTGCGGGTTGTAGATGGGCTTGAGACGCTGCGGATGACGCTGCGCCAGTTCGCGGATGATGGCCTGCGTACCATCGCGCGACGCATCGTCGGCCACCACCACCTCGAGGTTTGCGTAATCCTGCGCCAGCGCACTCTCCAGCGCCTCGCGGATGTATTTTTCCTGGTTGTAGCTGATGACCAGGATGGACACGCGCGGGCAGGCGTTCATGCTGCTTCACTCTTTGCCGCATGAGGCGTGATCGGCATCTTGGCCAGCAATACACATAGTTCGTCGAGGTTGATGGTGTAATCCGAATGCAGCTTTCCCGGGTGCATTGCAGGTCCGGTCAGATAGATCAAATCATGCTTCAGCCACTGCCCCAACTGTCCGAAAATGAAAGTGTTGGCGCCCAGTGTGGCACCGGCCAGGACGATCACCTTGCAGCCCTCCGGGGAAAAGACCATGTTGCTCAAGCCAGCGCCCGTCGGGCCGATGATGACGGAGGCACTGGAAAATAGCTCGACTTGCTGCGCGAAGCTCAAGTTTTCCGGCCGTACGATCTCGAAACCGTGCGCAACCATAGCCTCCTGTAACTGTTTTTCGTTGCGCAACCGACGGTATTTCGCACTATCGCGTGCAACAAAAAGTTTTTTGAATCCGACCCGGCCCAGATTTTGCAGATACGTCTTGCGCAATAAGATTACAGCCTCCGGCGCAATCAGCAGGTCGCCCGGCTCAACCTCGTTTCCATAGTTGTCGTGCATATATGAGAACACGCCAGGGAACACCAGTGCTCCGACACGATGAAGATCGCGATGGCCGATGTGCATGATTTCCCGGCCCGCAGCGATCTGCTCCAGTGCCTGCAGATTTTGTTCGGGCAGATGCGCATCGACCAACAGTGGGAATCCTGCATACTCGGCATATTGCATTGTCACGATGGCGCGCGGGAGACACTCGAACAGCCAGTGAAAATAATTGCCCGAGTGATCCTTGCACAGATGAATGCCTCTTGTGATCGGAACACGCTCCGGATGATGATGAGAAATCAGCACTCGCCCGTTCTTGCAAGCCGGCAAATGGCGACCGAAACCCTGCGCTGGGATGATGCCAAAGGCCTTGCATCCGTAGCGGTCAGGATCTCCCAGCGCTATTTCGTCATACAGCAATACACCGTCTTTCGTGCACAACATCTCGCTGCCGCCGATGATCCGCATATCGCGGAATTCGGTAATGCACACAGCGGGCAAGTCAACTTGATGTTCACGCCGTTCTGTCAGTTCCGCATTCGTACCTGCCCGGCGAATCGGGAGCAAGGCCAGTGAACGCGCGGGAACTACAGCTTGCACACGCGCAGACAATTGCTCTGCACCTTCGGCAACACTATTAAATTTCAATAAATGTTGTTGCCGCCGTCTCGTTGATACCGACTGCTCCAGCATAAGCATGAGTCTGCCCAGACTCGGCCATCCCCAACGTACCAGCATGGTTACCACTTGTGCAGCGCATTTCTTGAGCAGTTTTACCAGCATGGAAGCGCCTCGAGAGCCGATCAAGCGCCATTCCATGCCAGTATCCTGTCGATGACGTATTGCTGTTGCTCCGGAGTAAGGTGAACCCCGAGCGGCAGACTCAATACCTCGCGGTGGATCTCCTCGCTAACCGGCAGTGTGCCTTCTGCCGCAATGCCAGCATCACGGTAAGCACCCTGCAAATGTGGCGGAATCGGGTAATGAATCTGTGTCTGGATGCCCGCCTCGCGCAGCCAAGCTTGCAACGAATCACGTTGCCGGGTGCGCACCACATAAAGATGCCAGACCGGAACGGCCCATTCCGGGACGATGGGCAAGAACAATCCCTGTTTGCCCGACAAGGCTTGCGTATAGACTGCCGCCTGCGCGCGGCGCTGCACATTCCACTGTTCGAGATACTGAAGTTTTACGCGCAGGAAGGCCGCCTGCATTTCATCCAGACGCGAGTTGTAGCCGGAGACCTCATGGTGGTATTTCTCCCGCGAGCCATAGTTGCGCAACAGACGTATCTTCTCGGCCAGTTCGGCATCGTTGGTGGTTACCGCCCCGCCATCGCCAAGCGCACCAAGATTCTTGCCCGGATAAAAACTGAACCCGGCAGCATCGCCGACGCCACCGGCGGTGCGCCCGTGCCCCTGCGCACCGTGCGCTTGGGCGGCATCTTCAATCAGGCACAGTCCGCGTCGGTCCGCAATCTCGCGCAAGGCGGGCATGTTGGCCATCTGTCCATAAAGGTGCACTGCCATAATGGCTCTGGTGCGCGAGGTGATCTTCTCTTCCACGCGCGACGGGTTGAGATTATAAGTTCCTGCTTCCGGTTCAACCGGAACGGGGGTTGCGCCCGCCTGCGATACTGCCAGCCAGGTGGCGATGAAGGTGTTCGCTGGCACGATGACCTCGTCGCCTGCGCCTATATCGTAACCGCGCAGGATGAGATGCAGCGCATCTAGACCGTTTGCAACGCCGATACAATGCCGCACTTTGCTGTATGCGGCGAACTCTTGTTCGAACGCTTCCAGCTCCTCTCCGGTGATAAACCAGCCGGCATCCATTACACGCCGGTAGGCTATATCCAGATCTGTACGTATAGTGGCGTGCAATGCCGCCAAGTCTAGAAATTTGACTTCTTTCATGCTCATCCTTTGACGGCAGCCACGGCCATCATGAATTCGCCATAGTCACGGTAATAATCGCCTTCATCGTAACGATTGGACGCCAGCACCATGCATACCGAGCCGGAGGAAAAATTGTCCAGTTCGCGCCAGATCATCGGACAGACATACAAGCCGTTGTAAGAACGGTTGAGGTGATAACGTTTCTTTTCCTTACCATCGTCCAGCACCACGTCGAAGCTCCCTGACATGGCGATGATGAGCTGCTGCAAGCCCTTGTGCGCATGCCCGCCGCGCTCCGCTCCACCCGGCACGTCATAAAGGTAATACACGCGCTGGATGTCGAAAGGGATATGGTTGCCACCTTCGATAAAGGTTAAATTTCCACGAGGATCGTGAATCTTCGGCAAGTCAATCATGCGGCAATGCTCAAGCATCATTCTCTCCATTCAGATAGCGCACGATTCGGGCCGGATTGCCCATCACCAGTGCATGCGGTGGCACGTTGCGGGTCACAACTGCGCCCGCACCGACCATGGCATTCTCGCCGATGGTTATACCCGGCAGAATTGTTGCATTGGCTCCGATCGTGGCGCCATTCATGATCAGGGTCTGCTGAAACTTCTCCGGATAGGCCTTGGAGCGCGGGAAGCGGTCATTAGTGAAAGTCGCGTTTGGACCAATGAATACTCCATTACCAACCCGCAAACCATCCCAAAGCTGCACACCGCATTTGATAGTGACATTGTCACCGATCACCACATCGTTCTCGATGAACACATGCGCGCACACATTGCAGTTGCTACCTATCTTCGCACCCGCCAGTACCACGCAGAACTGCCAGATACGAGTGCCATTACCAACATTTGTTGATTGCACATCAGATCGTTCATGGAAAGCGGACATGCTTTTTATCCTTCAGCTCATTTTATATAGCTTAACAATTTCAAGAAAATTGTTTTTGCCCAGAATTTCAGTGCGAAATGCAAATATCGTAAATAATTTTTTAAGGCACCCTTCTGGTTAAATGAGTACACGCCACTTTGCAATATCAGTCTATATAGTTGATATAACTTACCACTAAAGTATGTCCGATACTTCGGATTGAAATTAGCGTAGAAGCTTTCTGCAAGCTCAATTTCCCACTCCACCTGCTTTGTTCTTTCCAGTGAAGTCCACAAGCCACCCCCGGTCACTCTATATACTGAAACGATTTCCTTTAGTTGAACGAATGGCCCGATATCGGCAAGGATGTACCGCAATGCGGTATCACTAAATCCGATTTTGCCTGCATATTGATCTAACGCCTTCTTGTAAAAATCAGTCCTGATCAGATATGTCGAAGTATGAACGTACGTTCGCTTTATATCTTCAAAGTCCAGATAGTCCTTTTCTGTCCCAAGAATCCGCTCACAGACCGAATTGTTGTTCTCGTATTTACATACAACTGTTTGCGCAACACACATACTGCAATTTGCACACTTATTCAAAAGTGCGACCTGTTTTTCCAGCTTGTCGGTGACAATCCAGTAATCATCACCTTCACATAGCGCAATATAACTTCCCCTGGCGTGAGGAACCATTGCGGGATTAGGTCTAACCCCCCTTGAATATTGGTTTTCCCGTTCAAAAATCGTTCGAATGATGCGCGGATATTTGGCCGCAAATTCCCGCGCTATATCAACTGTTCCATCGGTCGATGCATCATCCCGGATGATGATTTCGAAAGGGAAATGGGTTTCTTGCGCCAGAAAACCCTGTAATGCGTCTTGAAGATACAAAACATGATTGTATGTTGCGCAGCAAATACTGACCAACGGGGCGGCCCCGGCACCCCATCTGGCGATTATTTCATCTTCAACAGGCAAAGGCGGCGGCATTGGAGCTGGATTACCGCTCACAAGATTAAAGTCACGCATTCCTGTCACTCCCAATCAGCCGTGACAACATAGTCCTGACATCACTGGCGAACAAAGCACTTAAAAACAAGACGAAAATACCTGTAACCACTAAAACACCGGCAATTTGCAATCGCCCGACCAATAATCCCGGTACCCAAGTTACGCACCATTGTGTCAATGACAATCCCAGAATTACTCCAACCAGCGGAAAAAGAACGTCCCGGCCCAGCCACTTCCAGTGCAATCCTGGAGCGAATTTATGGTGTACCACTGCCGGCCAGATGAAAAAAGTGATGCATCGGATTGCGAACCACGTCAGCGCCACCTCTGCCGCGCCGTAGTTGAACGCAACGTACGCGAGTACCGGCACTTGCACTGCGGCATTGATCGTGGTGTTGATCACATGCATCCGCACCTTGCCATGCACGTACTGCAGCACATATTGCATGCCGACGACGACCAGGATGCCATTCCCGAGTGCGAACCAAGTGAGTACGGGCGCGCCCCATTGCGCAGCCTCGTGGTTGCCGGTCAGCGCGAAAAGCACTTGTTGTGGAAACAACGCAAGTACACCTGAAACGGTGGCGACCGCCACCACCATGTATTGCGTTGCTTTGCGGTACAACGTCAGCATGTCTGACTCGCGGCCCTGTGATAAAAGCGTGGTCAGTCTTGGCAATATGGCCTGATTGATCGGGGCTGAAAACTGCAACACACCGTTGGCAATCAGCACGACCACAGCGAAATAGCCGTATTCAGCCAGCGTTAGCACATGTGAAAGAATGAGTTTGTCGGACTGGGTCATGAAAACCCAAAGCATCGACGTATAGGAAATTCCCATGGCAAAGGGGAGCAATTCGCGCATGGCAGGCCACGAAAAAACCAATCCAGGATCGGATTTCTTCGAGCCCAGCGGTTGAGAGGCATAAAATTTTCTCGATACCACTGCAAGCTCTAGCATGCTCACGACCAATTGGAATTCGAAATAATGCGCCGGATCATGAGTTACCCATTTTAAGAGCACATAAGCCGCGACAAAGCGCAGTGTCGCAAATAGCATGCCGAAACTATTCAACCATATCTGGCGCTCCATTCCGCCCAAGCTGGCGGCATACAATGTCACACCCCAGCGTGTCCCCACCATCATGCCCATCAAGGCAATGCAATAAGCCACATCCGCCAAGGGGATCGTTCTGACGGTCAGCCATTGGGTAGCCAACCACGGACTCGCCAGCCAAATCGCCACAGCAGTTACTGCGGAAAGCCCCAGGACGATTAGCTCAATGCTCCGCAACATCTCCCGAAACTTCCGCCCCCCCAATTCCCCCAGGCCACGGTAATGCGCCACTTGGCGGGCAAGGGTAGGCGAGACGCCGGCCGTCAATAGTGCAAGCCATGAGTGCAACAAGGTGAAGAATCCCACTAGGCCATAAGCCTCTGCTCCAAGGAATTCAAGGTAGAATGGCAGCATCACAATACCAATCAGCGTGGTATAGGCCTGACCGGCATAGTTGGCGACGACGTTCTTCTTTAACGACATATTGTTCTGCTTCCAATTGCGCAATTAGCGAATGGACTCGGCAAACAACACGGTCTCCTCGGTATGGATGGTGAAATGCCTTAAATGGAAACGGTATCCCGCTCCAAGCCCATCGATCCACTGCGGAATTTCCCAAAAATCAGGCAAACGGTGATACACCGAAATGGCGAGTTTTGGACGGTAACGTCGGATTGTTTCTGCCGCACCCTTCAGCGCTTCCAGTTCTGCCCCTTCAATGTCCATCTTGATGAAATCGACGCGCGCCAATTGTCTGTTCTCGACAAGATCATCAATTTTCAACGTCTCTACCTGTTTTGCGTCGCTTGCCTTCGGACTTGGCGTTATGTGTGCGGCCGGACCAATTCCTTCAACATAAAGGCGCTGCCCTGAGGATGACCACAATGGATTAGAAATAATCTCAATTTGATTTGCCAAACCGGGATTCAGCTCGAGATTGCGCGTGAAGATTCTGATGTTGTCAGGCATGAATTCAAAAGAGAATACCCGTCCTTTCTCGCCGGCCTTGTGGGCAAAATAAAGCGCCGTATCCCCATAACAACCGCCGGCGTCGATCACCGTGTCGCCTGCTTCAACCTCGATCACATGATCCGGTGTAATGCAGCGATACTGCTGCAACAGCAACTGGGTGAACACGCCCGGCGCGCGTGCATATACCTGGATCGGATACCCTTCATCCTTTAGATCGTAGCGGTCAGCCCTCCACCCCAGAAACCCGAGATCGATGAAATCCCCTGTATTGGCTCTGCCTTCCAGGGCTTTGAGCTTGTCCCAATATTCCGGCGTGTTCAGGGGAAGCTTTACTTTGCGATGACCGAGCACGCGATACGCCATCACATCGATCAGAATTTTCCCGGATTCTGCATCACTCAAACGTTCATAAAGCCATTGCAAGCCCTGCTCTTTTACAATTAGCGAAACAAGCGTCTTCCGCTGATACAAGCCAAGAAATGCCAGCAGCGTCTTAATTTTCTCTTTCAGTTCCGCCCTAAAACCCAAATTGGAAGTTGCAGATGGGCTGACAGGCAGAAATGGGCCAAACCGCCTGAAGTCCCAATTGCCCTCCCAGTCATTCGACTTGTAGCGCTTGAGTGCTTCTTGAAAAGCAAATGCAAAATTATTGTTCATGCTCATCCTGTTCAGAAGTGATGGTCAATCGTGTTTGAATAAACTGTTGCTCTTTTCAATGGCGGCACGATTGGGTAGATTGTCCGAACGCGTTATTTTGAATCGCTCTGGTCCTATGTAATTCTCGTTTGACATCATCAACTTTTCCGCCAATTCTTCGAACACACGGCGCGGGGCCGCACAGAAATCCTCATACTGCACCACCAACTTGCGCTGTTCGGCCACACCGGACAGCCCGATTGATACAGCGCGGTTGATGTGATGCACCTGCCCCGCCACCTGGCTGACCGGGTCCAGCGTCATCAGTTCCTCGTACTCGGGGATCTTGAACGAGTACCACGCCTCTTCGCTGCCGAGCTGGCGCTTGCGCGCATCCAGTACCGAGGCGATGTTCGCCACCGGGTCGCGCCTGATCTGGATGAACAACACCTTGTCGAGTACTGAATCAAGGAAAGGGATGTTGTAGTTAAACAGCATGCCCTTGGCTGCGAACGGCTTCTGGAACACCTGCATCATGCCTGCCAGCTCAGCCAGCATGGTGCGCGTATCCATGCTTTGCCTCAACTCTTCGTCCGTCCAGACATCGCGACCCGGTTCGGCCAAAAATCGTCGCCAGAAATACCAAAATTCGTTCGGTGCCAGTACGCCCTTGGTCTTGCCATTTTCGGAACGGTACTCGGCCTGCTGTACGAACTCGCCCAGTTCGTCGCGGAAATTGAAGCGCGGGTCGGTCAGCAGCAGTTGTATCTTGGCCCCGATAATGGGTGCCTGATAGAAGCGCGACAGCAGGTTGGTCGGATAGGCGACGAGGCCTGTGTTGGCGAGCCATTGCATGAACAGGGTAGTGCCGCTACGCATCGGCCCCATCACTAATATCACCGGGTGCTGCAAGCCACCCTGCTGTTCCAGCAGTGTTTCCTCGGAAAGCCACAGGTTCGAATTGATGTCCTTCAACAGGGACTCCAATCCGGTATTTCTGGAGAAAGACGCCGTTCTCCCTGTTTCGGTGCTGTGTTTTTCGCTCATGCCTTATCCAATATGATGGCCGATATGCGTTCCATATCTGCTACGCCGTACCTCTGATCGATGGGCAGGGGAAACATGTTCCTGACCAGCCTGTCTGCCCTGTCGGGCGTCAGTCTGTCGAGTGCATCACCCCAATAGGTCGCCACAAATATCCGGTTGCTGATGAGACGATGCCGGAGTCCGACATCCCTTGCTTGATAGGGATAGCATAAAGGAACATCCCTCTCATCCATTTCCGCCAGCAGGCCGCCATCATCCCCCAACCGGTTATGAAGCAGTTTGAAATTCTCTTTGCGTATCCGGCGCACGGATTCGAAATCGACCGAAGCAAGGATGCGTTCGCTCAAGCGAGACATCGTTCTAGGTTCTAGGTCAGCCAAGCTCTCTTCCGCTCGCTGGTACGCCGCATACCCGGCCTCTGGGGAGTCGCCCAGACGCTTTATCAAGTGCTCCGTTCTGGCAAATGATGCGACATCGACTTCATCTGGGGATGAAATTGGAATCTGGCTGTAGAGCAATCCGCCATCAGGAACTCCAAAGAACTTCCTTGGTGAGTAGATAGTAGCCAAGGCTTGTCCGTGAGGAGGTGAGAAGAACGATTGCGAATAATCCAGCACGATCTGTGCTGGCGAGAATCGATGCAACAATGCATCGACCTTCGCGCCGCACACCCCGAAATAATTCACATACAACAGCCATTCGCCATTCGCCAGTCTCACCCCTGGGCCGACCTCCAGCTCATCGGTCAGGTCATACCAAGCATATTCGATGCCGACGTTTTCCAGCGGGGCGAGCATGGCATTGCAGATATATCTGGGCATCCAGATCCTTGTCGGCCTCCCCGCGCGCAGCAACGCCAGAAAGGCTGCCCTTGCCGACTGGTAATACCGCAATCCGGCATGTGGCAACTCCCGTCTGGCAGGAATCTCCAGTTCAAAATACCCCCCTATCGGCGGCGCCTGGCCTTCAGACAAGGTCATACTCCTCAAGCAATCTTGCGCATTGTTCGCGGTCGTTGAACATCATCACATCAATGATGGAAAGGCTGGGGACGAACCCCGTGCCGAACTGGCGGTAACTCACTGCCCTCGGCTGGATGAAGGAGAGCTGCAGCCCACGTGCGGCGAACGACGGCTGATCGTACAGCGCCTTGCCGCCGGGGACGTTGATGTAGTGCGTGGCTCCCAGTTCTTCGCAGATGGAAAGGACCTTGTCCTGTCCGCGCAGCCCGTTGTCCTTGTCCAGCGCAGAGGAGATGTGCCATTGCGGGCGCAGGCCGAGGTGGTTGCAGATGCGGCGCAATTGGTAATCGAGGAAGCGGGCCAGGTTCTTTTCGGTCTGCGCGAGGATGTCTTCGAGCAGGGGAAAGACGGCATCGAAGTGCGGTGCCTTGCCATAGCTGTGGCGCAGGCTTTGCAGGATCTTGTGCGGGCCACCGGCCTCGACCTGGTTGATGAGCTTGTTCGGGCTGGCCCCTTGTAGCGGCAGGGTGATGAGTTGCCTGTCGCCGTTGGCGAGGATGTAATTGCGATTGATCCACCCGCCCTTGATGTAATTGACATCGTCATACACCACGAACGCATCCACCGCGTGGATGAGCTGGAAGTATCCCAGATAGGGGAACAGGTAAGGCTGCATGATGGCGAGCTTCATGCGCGCCCTTTTACCGAGGTGCGGATCACGGCAGCCACCGTTTCCACCATCTCTTGGCGCATGGTGGTGCCAGTGGGCAGGACGATGACGCGTTCGGCAACGAGGTTGGTATTCGGCAGGACCAAGCCGGCATGGGGATAGAGCTCGCGGTAGGGCTTCATGTTGTGGCAGCCCGGCCAGAAATATTTGCGCGCCAGGATGTTCTCGGCGTGCAGCACCTCGATGAGGCGGTCGCGCGAGACGGGACAGCCCTCGGCCACCTCCATCACCACATACTGGTAGTTGTTGCGCTCGGTCGGATCGAAGCCGCGCAGGCTGATGCCCGGCAATCCGGAAAGGTGGGCGCGGTAGGTCTCGTGGTTGCGTTGGTTGGCCTGGATGACACTATCGATGGATTCGAGGTTGACCAGTCCCATGGCGGCGGCCACCTCGATCATCTTGCCGTTGGTGCCCATGTGGATGACGTTGTCGAGGCCGGCAAAGCCGAAGTTGCGCATCAGGCGCATCTTCTCGGCGAGCTCGTCATCGTTGGTCAGGATCGCGCCACCCTCGAAGGTGTTGAAGAACTTGGTTGCATGGAAACTGAGCACTTCGCAGCGACCGAAGTTGCCGACCATGGTGCCGCGGTGCGAACAGCCGAAGGCGTGGGCTGCGTCGAACATCAGCTGCAGGCCGTGCTCGTCGGCGATCTGTTGCAGCGCTTCCACCGGAGCGGGCCGCCCCCAGAGGTGGACGCCGATGATGCCGGTGGTGCGCAGTGTGATCATGCGGCGCACGACTTGCGGGTCGAGGCAGTGCGTGTCGGGGTCGATGTCGGCGAACACCGGAGTGATGCCTTGCCAGCTCAAGGAGTGTGCGGTCGCGATGAAGGTGTAGGAGGGAACGATGACTTCGCCCTCCATGCCCAGCGCGCGGATGGCAATCTCCAGCGCGACGGTGCCGTTGCACATGGTGATGCAGTGCCTGACGCCGTGGTAATCGGCGACCTTGCGCTCGAATTCCTGCACCAGCGGGCCGTTGTTGGAGAGCCAGCGGCGGTCGAACATCTCGCCGGCATATTTGAGAAAGGCTTCGCGGTCGCCGATGTTGGGGCGGCCGACATGCAGAGGCTGGTCGAATGCGGGTGATGCGCCGTTGATGGCCAGGTCGGCCGCAGTGGAGATGTTCTTCATGCTGGATTCAATCCTGTTTCAGGATGCTGCGGTGGATCATGTTGCCGAGCACCTGTTGCACGCAGGCATCGAGCTCTGCCTTGCCGGTAGCGACCGTGAGTTCCGGACTCGATGGGGGTTCGTAGGGCGAAGAGATGCCGGTGAAGTCGCTGATCAACCCAGCCCGTGCTTTTTTGTACAGCCCCTTGACGTCGCGCGTCTCGCAGACTTCCAGCGGGGCTTCGCAATAGATTTCCATGAAGTCGCCATGCTCGACCATGCCGCGCACCCGCTCGCGGTCAGCGCGGAACGGCGAGATGAAGGCGGTGAGCACGATGATGCCGGCTTCCATGAAGAGCTTGGCGACTTCGCCGATGCGGCGGATGTTTTCGATACGGTCTTTTTCAGAAAATCCCAGGTCACCGCACAGGCCGTGGCGGACGTTGTCGCCGTCCAGCACGAAGGTGCGGCATCCGCGCTGGTGCAGAGTTTCTTCGACGGCGTGGGCGAGCGTGGATTTGCCGGCACCGGACAGGCCGGTAAACCAGAGGATGGCGCCGCGATGACCGTTTTGTGCTTCGCGCCGCGCGCGGGTGACGGTGGCGTGATGCCAGACGACGTTGCCGGATGATTTGTTTGGCGCTTCACTCATGCGCTTGCTCCCGCAAAACTTTTTGCGCTGCTTCGTGCTGCAATGCCTCGACCTTCGCACGCAGGCACCCGTATTTTGGCACCCTGGCCTGAAGAAATCCCGCCGTCATGCGCGCGCCGGACCCGATTCCTTGCGGCGCAGCGAAAGCAGGGAATCACCACACGCACCGGAACAGCGTGATTTCCCCATCATGTGCATGTCCAGAACGGAGGCAAGCCCAGCATGCGCCGGCCCCAGTCAAGTGCTTTTCGTGCTACCCGCTCGCCCAGTAATTTCCATATGATTAACCGCAGATACACCCGCACCGCCGCCATCAGCCAGAACCGTCCCGGCAAATAGTGGCCATGCATCCGCTGCGCGCGCCTGACCTCGCGCAATTGCCGCAGGGAATTTGCCGGTGTGCTGCTGATGCCGCCTTGTCGCATTGCGACCGTGATGATGTCCGGCATAAAAAAGGCATCGGCCTCGTTCAGTTCGCGCAGCAGCAATTCATAATCGCCTGCAATGCGGAAGGTTTCATCAAATTGGCCATGCCGCTCAAAAATGCTGCGCCGGTGCATTGCGCCCGGATGGGGAATGCACATGATCTGCCTGAAGCGCCCTTTTATTTTTTCCCACGGCGCTCCAACCGGGTAAAGCGTAACGCCTTCATTGTTAAGCAGCATGATTCGACCGTAGGCCACGCGGATGTCAGAGGGCAGTGTTTCCAGTTGTGCAGCCTCCCGCTCCAGCACCCGTCCATCCCAAAAATAATCGTCTGCGCCCAGAAAGCATATCCACTCGCCTTGTGCCCGTGCCAAGCCCTTGTTCCAGGCGTTATAGATCCCGCGGTCCGGCTCTGAAATCCAGGTTCGGATTTGCTCCCGGTTGGCCTCCAGCAGATCGACCGTGCCATCGGTAGAGCCGCCATCGATAACAATCAGCTCCTTGTTGGGATACGTTTGCCGCGCCACACTGTCAATACAGTGCTGCAAGGTTTTCTTGTTGTTAAGGGCCGCAATGATAATGGTAATAAGGGGAGGCGTCATGCCCACTGGATTCAGGTGACGATGCATCATATCTGCACACCGTTTCCGGCTTCACCCCACGGCGCAACCTTCAGCAACAACACCATTCCCGGTATCGCCAGCACCGCACACAACAAAAAGAACATCGTCCACCCCATGGATTCCACCAGCCAGCCCGTCGCCGCGTTGGCGAAGGTGCGCGGGATGGCCATCAGGCTGGTGAACAGGGCGAACTGGGTGGCGGTGTAGGCGGGGTGGGTAGTGCGGGCGATGAAGGCGACGAAGGCGACGGTGCCTAAACCTACACCCAACGCTTCGAGGCCGATCACGATGGCGAGCTGGGCGCGCTCGGCGACGCCGATGGTGTCGAAGTGGCCGTGCGAGGCAAGCCAGGCAAAGCCGAAGATGGACACGATCTGCACCACGCCGAACAGCCACAGCGCGCGGTTGATGCCGATCTTCACCATCCACAGTCCGCCCAGCAGGCCGCCGATAATCGACGGCCACAGGCCGGCATTCTTGGCGATCAGGCCGATGTCGGTCTTGGAAAAACCCATGTCCAGATAGAACGGTGTCGCCAGCGCAGTGCACATGCTGTCGCCCAGCTTGTAGAACAGCAGGAACGCCAGTACCAGCAGCGCGCTGTTCCAGCCCTTGCGGGTGATGAATTCATGGAACGGTTCGACCACAGCCTCGCGCAGGGTCTTGGGCGGCGTGGCGCGGTGCGGTTCGCTCACCATCAGCGTCATGGCGATGCCGGGCAGCATGAACAGCGCGGTGATGATGAACACCGTGCTCCACGGCAAAAAGTCGGCAAGGATCAGCGACAGCGAACCCGGCACCAGTCCGGCGATGCGGTAGGCGTTGACGTGGATGGCGTTGCCCAAGCCGAGTTCGACATCACTCAACAATTCGCGCCGGTAGGCATCCAGCACGATGTCCTGGGTGGCGCTCAACACCGCCAGCAGAGTAGCGATCCAGGCGATGGCGACCAGGTCGCTGCCCGGCGAGAAGCCGCCCATGACAGCGATGGTCACCAGCAGGCCGATCTGCGTCAGCAGCATCCAGCCGCGTCGCCGCCCCAGCACCGGCACGACATACCGATCGAGGAACGGCGACCAGATGAACTTCCACGTGTAGGGGAACTGGATCAGCGCGAACAGGCCGATGGTCTTCAGGTCCACCTGCTCGCTGCGCAACCACGCCGGCACCAGATTGAACAGCAGAAACAGCGGCAAGCCGGAAGCAAAACCCGTGAACACGCATATCAACATGCGTTTGGTGAACAACTGTTGCCAGACGCTCATGCCTCGCGCTTGAAGCGATACACCGCCACGCTGCCGCGCAGGTTAGGCAGCAGGTTGACGTCGCCGCGCTCGTTCATCACATGACGACCCAGGATGCGGATATGCAGGTGGTCGCACAGCAGCTCGAAATCGTTCAAGGTGCACAGGTGCACATTGGGCGTGTCATACCACTGGTAAGGCAACTGTCTCGACACCGGCATGTGGCCGTTGATGATCTGCAAGCGGTTCTTCCAGTAGCCGAAGTTCGGAAAGCTGATGATGCCTTCACGCCCGACTCTGACGATCTCGTTCATCAAGGTCTCGGTATGGCGCGTGGCTTGCAGCGTCTGCGACAGGATGACGCAATCGAAAGAGGCGCTCTCGAAGTCCGCCAGTCCGTGATCCAGATCGTTCTGGATCACATTCACGCCGTTGGCGATGCAGGCGGCGATATTGGCGGCGGCGATCTCCACGCCGTAGCCGCGCACCGCGCGCGTTTCGCGCAGGTAGCGCAGCAGACTGCCGTCGCCGCAACCCAGGTCGAGCACGGATGAGCCTTGCGGAACCCAGGCGGCGATGGCGGCCAAATCGGGACGGGATTGGATGATGGCCGGACTCATGCTGCGCACTCCCTTGCCACGTTTTCCAGGTAGTTTCGCACCACGGTGAAGTATTGCGGCGCGTCCATCAGGAAGGAATCGTGGCCGTGCTGCGAAGCGATTTCGGCATAGCTGACGTCGCGCTTGTTGTGCAGCAGGGCGCGCACGATCTCGCGCGAGCGCTCCGGCGAGAAGCGCCAGTCGCTGGAAAACGACAGCACCAGGAAACCGGCGCGGATCGGCGCGAAGGCAGCCGCCAGATTGTTCCCGGCATGCCGCGCCGGGTCGAAGTAATCCAGTGCCTTGGTCATCAGCAGATAGGTGTTGGCGTCGAAGTAGGCGGCGAACTTGTCGCCCTGATAGCGCAGGTAGGACTCGACCTCGAACTCGATGTCGTACCCGTACTGGTATTCGCCCGAACGCAACCCGCGCCCGAACTTGCCGGCCATCGCGTCATCGGAAAGATAGGTGATATGTCCCAGCATGCGGGCCAGGCGCAGCCCGCGCGTCGGGACCACGCCATGCTGGTAGAAGTCGCCGCCGTGAAAATCGGGATCGGTCAGGATGGCGTTGCGTGCCACGTCGTTGAAGGCGATGTTCTCGGTGGTCAGGCGCGGCGCGGTGGCGATCGCCAGCACGTGGCGCACCCGCTCCGGGAAGGAGATCGCCCACTGCATCGCCTGCATGCCGCCCAGGCTGCCCCCCATCACGGCGGCGAACTGGCGGATGCCAAGCCGGTCGGCCAGTTGCGCCTGCGAGGCGACCCAGTCTTCCACGGTCACCATCGGAAAACTCGAACCGTAGGGTTGGCCGATGGCGGGATCGATACTGGATGGCCCGGTCGAGCCGTGGCAGCCGCCGAGATTATTCAGTCCGATGACGAAGAACTGGTCGGTATCCACCGGCTTGCCCGGACCGATCATGTTGTCCCACCAGCCGACATTTTTTTCGTCATCCGCGTAAATCCCGGCGACATGATGATGTCCCGACAGCGCGTGACAGACGAGGATGGCATTCGATTTATCGGCATTCAGCGTGCCATAGGTCTCATAGACCAGCTCGAATTGCGGCAATACGGCACCGCTCCTGCAGGCAAGAGGGGTATCAAAAAGGGCGCGCTGCGCCTTGACAATGCCGACCGAAGTACTCAAAGCCACTCCAAATGAAAAACCCGCGCAGCTTTTAGCCAGAGCGGGTTACCTCGCTTTAGCTGGAATGTTTAACGTGCCCCGCAAGCTGAACTCAAATCGGCACGGAACGAAGTTTCCGTGTTTTATGAAATGCTGTCAATGTGTTCCGGGCGGCATTCTTTAGCGGTTTCCTTTAGCGTTTATGCGGGCATTTCTTTTTATTGCAATCCGCGTAGATGTGAAGCGAGTGGTCATGGATGGTGAAGCCGAGTTCGGTGGCAACTTTTTCCTGACGCGCTTCAATGGTCTTATCGTAGAACTCCTCGACATGGCCGCATTGCAGACAAACGATGTGATCGTGATGTTCGCCCTTGTTCAGTTCAAACACCGACTTGCCGCCTTCGAAATGGTGCCGCACCAGTATTCCGGCCTGCTCGAACTGGGTCAGCACGCGGTACACCGTTGCCAAGCCCACGTCATCCCCGCTGCTGAGCAACTGCTTATAAACGTCTTCCGCGCTCACATGGCGTTCTTTGCTGTTTTCAAACAGCTCCAGCATCTTAAGCCGTGGCAGGGTGGATTTGAGACCGGCACTCTTGAGGTGTTCAGGCTGGTGCATATCGTTACCTCCCGCTTAGTTCGAAGAATTATGCCGGAAACTGGTTGCAATTACAAATGAGAACAATTATCATTAGCATTAAATTACCGAGGAGATTGCCTTGAAACGCTTGCTGCTTGTCACCCTACTCTTTCCATTCACCGCGCACGCGGCCAACTATATGCTGACAATTAAAGACCATCAATTCCAGCCGACCGA
Organism: Ferrigenium sp. UT5; assembly: GCF_045866295.1. NCBI lineage: Bacteria > Pseudomonadati > Pseudomonadota > Betaproteobacteria > Nitrosomonadales > Gallionellaceae > Ferrigenium > Ferrigenium sp. UT5. The sequence goes on along the minus strand of NZ_BAAFRY010000004.1, from coordinate 23,285 downwards.
GCTCACGGTTCCGTCCGGCACGAAGATCAAGCTCCTGATCGAGAATCAGGATGCCACGCCGGAGGAATTCGACAGCCATTCGCTGAACCGGGAAAAAGTGATCGCCGGACACGGCACCGCCACGATTTACATCGGCCCGCTTGCCCCAGGGCGTTACCCGTTCACCGGAGAATTTCACGAAACCACCGCCCAAGGCGTCATCGTCGCCCAATAGTCCAATAAAACACACGGAGAGCGCCATGTTTGGAACCGCAATCATTGTTTTTCGGGAAATACTGGAAGCCTCCATCATCATCGGGATTCTCGCTGCCGCGACGCGCAACATTCCCGGCAGCAGACGCTGGCTGGCCGCCGGGCTGCTGGCGGGGCTGGTGGGTTCCGGCGTGGTCGCTGCGTCTACCGACGCGATCGGATCGCTGGCCAGCGGCATCGGCCAGGAGATTTTTAACGCCATCGTGCTCGGCATCGCGGTGCTGATGCTGGCATGGCACAACATCTGGATGTCGTCGCATGGTGCCGCGCTGGCGGCCAACGCACGCCGGGTGGGCGGTGCCATTCGCGACGGCAACCGCGAGGGTTCGGTGCTATTGGTCATCGTCGGACTGGCCGTGCTCAGAGAGGGATCGGAAACCGTGCTGTTCCTCTACGGCATCGCCGCCTCGGGCGATGGCGGGCAGTCCTCAATGATACTCGGCGGCATGGTCGGCATGCTGCTCGGCATCGCGGTCGGCTACACGATTTATGCCGGGCTTCTGCGCGTGCCGATGCGCTGGTTTTTTGCCGCAACCGGCGTATTGGTGTTGCTACTGGCGGCCGGCATGGCCTCGCAGGCCGCGCATTTCCTGATCCAGGCCGACTTGCTGCCCAGCCTCGCCGCCCCTCTGTGGGACACCTCGGCGGCACTGCCGGAAAACGGACTGCCCGGCATGTTGCTACACAGCCTGATCGGCTATGACTCGCATCCAGCCGGCATGCAATTAGTGTTTTACGTCACCGCATTGGTCGTCATCGCCAGCGGCATGAAATGGGCTAAACGCGCCCATCAGCCAACGCCTTCAACCCCCTCATCCGCCCCATCCACAGGGGCAGTTTAATCATGAAATTCCGTACGCTCGTTCTATGCCTGGCCACCGCCCTGAACACCGGCATCGCCTGCGCCGGGCCGGCGGATTATGTCTTCACCCCCGCCGTCGAATATGGTGAACGTGAACTTGACGTGAAATTCGGTTCGGCCCGCCAGCCGGACGGCTCGGACAAACAGGTGGGCAGCTTTGGTTTTGGCTATGGTGTCTCAGAGACCTGGTTCACCGAGATCTACCTGAAGCGTGAGATCGTTTCGACGGCCGAAAACCTGACCGTCGTCGAATGGGAGAACAAATTCCAGTTCACCGACACCGGGCAATATCCGGTGGACATCGGCTTCATCACCGAACTGGAAGCCCCGTTAAGCAGCAATGCACCGTGGGAACTCAAGCTCGGCCCGTTGTTCCAGACCGAATTCGGCAAGCTCCAGTTAAACGGCAACTTACTTCTTGAACGCGCGTTCGGAAAGGCGGATGAAAGTGGCGAGTCATTCGGCACCAACCTCGGCTACCAGTGGCAAGCCAAATACCGCTGGCAACCCATTCTGGAATTCGGCGTACAGGGCTTCGGTGAGATGGGAAAATGGAACGACTGGAACAAACGGATCGACCAGAACCACCGCATCGGCCCGGCAATCTTCGGCAAGTTCGCGCTCCGCAACCGGCAAGCCATCAAGTACAACACCGCATGGCTGCTCGGGGCAAGCAACGCCGCGCCTAACCACACCTTCAGGATGCAGGTCGAGTATGAGTTCTAGGGTAGTGTCGCACGCTATCTGGAACTTATGCCAAGGTGCGGGAAGCCCTTGTGGGTCGGGTTTTAACCCGACATGTCGGACTGAAGTCCGACCCACAAAGGTTCGCAATAAGTATCGTTAAGAGTGCAGCACTACACTAGGCATTGAGCCGATCCAGCAGCTCGCGTATTTTCAGCGGGTCATCGGCACGCAGAATCTTTTGCGCGAGGGGTGTGATGTCCGCCAGGTTGCTGGTCAGCACACGCTGCTTGGTGGCGAGCAATTGCGCCGGGTGCATCGAGAACTGGCGCAGCCCCAGGCCGAGCAGCAAGCGGGTATAAGCCAGCTCGCCCGCCATTTCGCCGCACACCGAAACCGGCACGTTCGCCTTGTTGGCGCTGCCGATGACGTGTGCCAGCAGTTCCAGCACGGCCGGGTGCAGCGGGTCATACAGGTGAGAGACTTCCTCGTCGGTGCGGTCGATGGCCAGGGTGTACTGGATCAGGTCATTGGTGCCGATGGAGAGGAAATCGAGTTTTTTGATGAACACGCCGAGCGCCAGGGCGGCGGCCGGAATCTCGATCATGCCGCCGATCGGCACGTCGGGTTTGCAGGGAATGTCGTCTGCCAGCAGTTCCTGTTTGACCGTGGCGATCATCTGCAGGGTCTGGATGATCTCGGATGCGCCGGACAGCATCGGCACCAGAATCTTCAGGTTGCCGTACACCGAGGCGCGAAACAGGGCGCGCAACTGGGCGCGGAACAGTTTGGGTTCGGCCAGGCACAGGCGGATGGCGCGCAGCCCGAGTGCGGGATTGCTGGCGACACGGGTGGCCCCCTTGAGTTGCTTGTCCGCGCCCAGGTCGTAGGTGCGGATGGTGACCGGCAGCTCGCCCATCCCTTCCAGCACGGCGCGATAGGCCTCGAACTGCTCTTCTTCGCCCGGCAGATCGTCGCGGTTGAGGAACAGGAATTCACTGCGGAACAGCCCCACCCCGGCGGCGCCATTTTCCAGCACCTGGGCCACATCGCCCGGCATTTCGATGTTCGCCTGCAGTTCGATGCGGGTGCCGTCCAGGGTGTTGGCGCGCGCGGTCTTCAGCCGTTTCAGTTTTTGCCGTTCCAGCGCCCATTCGCTCTGGCGCAGTCGGTACTCCGCCAGCATGTTCTTGTCCGGATCGACGATGACCACGCCCTGCTCGCCATCGACGATGAGCATGTCGCGGTCCTTGATGAGTTCGCGCGCGTGATGCAGGCCGACCACGCACGGCGTATTGAGGCCGCGTGCAACGATGGCGGTGTGCGAAGTGGCCCCGCCAAGATCGGTGAGGATCGCGCAGAACTGGTGCGGCTTGAGCTGGATCAGATCGGCGGGGCTGACATCGTGCGCCACCAGCACCGTTTCGCCCTCGTGCTGGGGTTCAGGGGGGACATGGCCGGGATGACCGCCCAAGATTTTCAGGATGCGTTCGACCACCTGGATCACATCGGTCTTGCGCTCGCGCAGATAGGCATCGTCGAACGCCTCGAACTGGGTGACCAGCGCGTCCATCTGGCTCTTCAGTGCCCATTCCGCGTTGCAGTGCTCGTTCTTCACCATTTCCAGCGCGGCATGGCTGATGTGTTCGTCGGCCAGGATCATCAGGTGCAGATCGAGGAAGGCGTCGAACTCCGCCGCCGCCTGTTGCGGGCGATTGGCGCGCAGGGCGGTCAGCTCATCGCGTGTCGCTTGCAAGGCCGCCTCCAGTCGCGCGACTTCTTCGGCCACCAGATGTTTGGGCAACACGTAATGCACCACCTCGAGCGAAGTGTGCGAGACCAGATGCGCGCGCCCGATGGCGATGCCGCTGGAGACCGGCAGGCCGTGAAGGGTGAAGCTCATTCGCCTTCCCCGAAGAAGTCTGCAATCAGCGCCAGCAAGGCGTCCATCGCCTCCTGTTCCCGCTCGCCCCCGGTCTCGATGGTGATGGTCGAACCCTTGGCGGCGGCCAGCATCATCACGCCCATGATGCTTTTCGCGTTGATGCGCTTGCCGTTGCGCGACAGCCAGACCTCGCAGGGAAACTGGGTGGCGAGCTGGGACAGCTTGGCCGATGCGCGCGCATGCAAACCGAGCTTGTTGATGATCTGGGCCTGTTGTTGTTGCATGGTTCTATCCTTGTTCTTCCGGGTTCATCGGCACGATGCACTCGCGCCCGCCCTCGATGGCGATCTGCGCCATCTCGGGCATGGTCTTGCTGGGGTGGCAGACCACGCGCAACAGCATGGGCAGGTTCACGCCGGCGACGCCCATGATGTGCTCGGCGTGGCAGAGCCGGCGCGCGACGTTGCTCGGGGTGGCGCCGTAGATGTCGGCCAGAATCAGCACGCCCTTGCCCTGGTCCAGTTGCCGCACCAGTGCGTGCCCCTCGGCCAGTTTTTGCTGCGGGTCATCATTCGCACGCACCGACAGCACCCGCACATTGTTCGGCACCGCGCCGAGCACGTGCTTGACGCAATCCACCAGGCTCTTGCCCAGATCGTTGTGCGCCACCACCAGAATTCCCGCCATCACACGACTCCCAATCCATATGCCACCAGCACCGCCAGGAGCGGCAGTGCCACCCACCCGTATCTTCCCAGCCAGCGCAGCATGCCGGCCTTGAAAGCCTCATCCGCCCGCTCGGTCTCGACCTGCGCGCGGATTTTCCGCAACGCGTGCAAGCCGGTGGTGCGCCGAATATTTTGCTGCAATGGGTCTTCGGGATTCATGGCTCGACACTGCGTACCGTATTGCGGTCCGTGAATTCTAGCCGTTTCTGCATCGCCCCGGTGAGATGCACCGCGCCGGCGCCGTCGATCAGCAGCGCATCGTCGAGCTGCATCTGCCGCGCCGCCGCGCGCCAGCCTGCGGAACCCGAAATGAACAGGGGTTTGGAGGCCGCATCCGAGCGCAGGCCGGCATGCGCCCCGCGCGTCAGGATGGTGACCGCCTGCACGCCCTGCACCGGCATCCCGCTGCGCGGATCGATGATGTGGCAATAACGTTTGCCGCCCAGCTCGAAATAGCGCTGGTAGTCGCCCGAGGTGCCGATGGCCTCGCCGTCGTGCAATTCCAGGGTTGCCAGCGGGCCGGGTTTGCGCGGATGCTGGATGCCGACGCGCCAGGGGCGATCGCCGTGCGCGCCCAGCGCCAGCACGTTGCCGCCGATGTTGATCAGCGCGTTGCGGATGCCGAGTGCCTGCAACAACGTTGCGGCGCGATCCAGCGCGTAGCCCTTGGCATAGCCGCCGAGATCGAATTTGACGGACCGGTTGCGGCTGCCGATCTGCGCGCCCTTGAACACCAGATCGCCCATTTCGGGATCCGCTTTGAGCAGCGTCGCGACCTTGCGCATATCGGGCAGCACCGGCTTGAAGTCGTCCGCCTGAAAGCCCCAAGCCTGGATCAGGCCGCCGATGGCGGGGTTGAACAGGTTGCCGGATTGCTGCGAGACACCGGCGGCATCGCGCAACATCATCACCAGTTCAGGAGTGGCCTTGAAGGTCTTGCCCTGTGCGATGGCGGTGTTCAACGCGCTGAGCTCGGAAGGTTGCCAGGCATGCAGCATGTCGTGCAGCCGCTGGAATTCCGCCAGTACGGCCGCCGTGCCGCGCCGCGCCTTGGTCTCGTCTTCGCCGTAGATGCTGACCTCGACGATGGTGCCGAAAACGTAAGCCTGTTCCTGATAGAACGGTTCTTTGCTGCAACCCGCCAATAAAAACAAAAGCGCACCACAGAGACATAGAGACACGGAGGAAAACCAATCCGGGAACAGGGACGTGGCCGGTGTATTCGAGAAAAAACGTGAATAAAATGGCAGCGTTGTTTCTTGCTTTTCTCTGTGTCTCTGTGTCTCTGTGGTAAATGGTTTTAATCTCACGCAGTCAATTCCTCCAGCTCGATCGAGGCCGCCAGCAAGGCCAGGCGCGCCACCACGCCGTAGGCGTAGAAACGGTTGGGCGTGTCGTCCGGCGCGCTATGCGGATTGGGCAGGGTGCAGCTGCTCTCGAACGCCAGCGGCACGAAATGCATGCCGGGCGCGTTCAGGTTTTCGTCGGTGCCGCGCCCGGTATGCACCCGATAGAACCCGCCGACCACGAAGTGATCCACCATGTACACCACCGGCTCGGCCACCGCCTCGTTGATCTGTTCGAAGGTATAGACCCCCTCCTGGATCAGCACGTCCGAGACCTGCATCCCTTCCTTCACCACCGCCATCTTGTTGCGCTGTTTGCGGTTCAGATCGCGCACTTCGCTGGCATCCTTCACCGTCATGATGCCCATGCCGTAGGTGCCGGCATCCGCCTTGACGATCACGAAGGGGGCATCCTTCACGCCGTATTCCGCGTACTTGGCGCGCATCTTCTGCAACACCACATCCACCTTGGCGGCCAGACAGTCCTCGCCGGTGCGCGCATGGAAATCCACCTCGCCGCAGACATCGAAATACGGATTGACCAGCCACGGATCGATATCCAGCAAGGCGGCGAAATCCTGCGCCACGTGATCGTACGCGGCGAAGTGTTTGGATTTGCGCCGCGTGGTCCAGCCGCCCTGGAGCGGCGGCAACACGTTCTGCTCCAGACCGCGCAGCAGTTCGGGCACGCCCGCCGACAGGTCGTTGTTCAGCAACACCACGCAGGGATCGAAATCGCCGATGGACAAGCGATTGCCCTTGCGCAAGATAGGTTCCAGCGTGAGCGTGCTGCCATCCGCCAGCGCAATGTCCGTGGCCTGGGTAATCTCCGGCAGCAGACTGCCGACGCGCACATTTAAGCCGGATTGTTGCAGGACCCGTTTCAGCATCAGCACATTCTGCAAATAGAACTGGTTGCGCGTGTGGTTCTCGGGGATCAGCAGCACGCCGCGCGCCTCGGGGCAGATCTTCTCGATCGCGCTCTGCGCGGCATGGATGCACAGCGGCAGGAAATCGGGGTTCAGATTGTTGAAGCCGCCGGGGAACAGGTTGGTATCGACCGGCGCCAGCTTGAAGCCGCTGTTGCGCAGATCGACCGAGGCGTAGAACGGCACCGTGTGTTCCAGCCACTGGGTGCGGAACCAGCGCTCGATGCTCGGCTGTTCGGTCAGGAAGCGCCGCTCCAGATCAAGCAGCGGGCCTTTGAGTGCGGTGGTGAGATGGGGGACCATGATGAGTCTGCGAATAACAATGCAGTCATTCTAGTGTAGTGCTGCACTCTTAACGATACTTATTGCGAACCTTTGTGGGTCGGACTTCAGTCCGACATGTCGGGTTAAAACCCGACCCACAAGGGCTTCCCGCACCTTGGCATAAGTTCCAGATAGCGTGCAACACTACACTAGCGCGGCAATCGGTTGCGCAGCGCGTCGCGGTCGAACCACCAGCGGTCGCCGACCAGCCGGTCAACCACCCCGGCCAGGCGCGGCAGGAACACCTGCGGGTCGCGCAGTTGCAGCCTTTCCAGCCACTTGTCCATCGCTGCCTGGCCCTGCACGTTGCCGTGGCGCTGTGCCACGGTGGCCAGCAGATGGCCGGTCAGGAAGGACAGGTTCTCGTGCTGCGCGTCGTCGGCGCGCAGATCCACCACGTAACGCGCGGTGATCGCCGCGACGGCTGCGCCGTCCGAGTCGTTCGGGGTCTCGTCCACGACGTGGATCAGCAGGGCCACGGTCAGCTCCGGATCGACCGGGAAGGTCACCGCCAGCCAGATGCCCATGCCCAGCGCGGCCAGCGATTCGGCTTGTTTTGCCTGAAACAGCACATCGCAGGCTTCCACCGCATCCGCCCAGGCTTCCTGCTGCATGCAGGTGAAGAACGCTTCGCGCGCGATGTCCCAGGCTTCCTTGCCGCGCTCCAGCGCGTTCAGCACTTCGGCGACGTCGAGCTGCAACCTTGCGCTCGGCAAGGGCTCGGCTGCGGCGGCAAGCGCTTGCAGCGCATCTGCAAGCTGCTTCTTCAGCCCTGCGCGTTCTTCGGCGCTCAGTCCGTCAATATTGTCATGGACGAGTTTTGTGATGTTGAGGGTCTGCTCTTGCATGATCGTCCTGCGGTGCATTCAGTGAGGGCGGCAGTGTAACCCAGCCGCCGGGTCGAAGCCTGCGGTCAGTGGTAGAATGCGCGCCTTCAAAAATAAGGCAGTCCCATGTTATCCACCGCAAATATCACCATGCAGTTCGGCGCCAAGCCGTTGTTCGAGAACGTCTCTGTCAAATTCGGCGACGGCAACCGCTACGGCCTGATCGGCGCCAACGGCTGCGGCAAGTCCACCTTCATGAAGATCCTTGGGCGCGACCTGGAGCAATCCTCGGGCGAGGTCATGCTGGACCGCGGCGAACGCCTCGGAAAGCTGCGCCAGGACCAGTTCGCCTTCGAGGACATGCGCGTGCTGGACGTGGTGATGATGGGCCATGCCGAGATGTGGGAAGCGATGAGCGCCCGCGACGCGATCTACGCCAATCCCGATGCGAGCGAGGAAGACTATATGCGCGCCGCCGATCTGGAAGCGACCTTTGCCGAATACGACGGCTACACCGCCGAAGCGCGGGCGGGAGAATTGCTGAACGGCGTCGGCATCGCGCAGGAATTGCATCAGGGCACGATGAGCGCGGTCGCGCCCGGCTTCAAGCTGCGCGTGCTGCTGGCGCAGGCCTTGTTCTCCAATCCGGACATCCTGCTGCTGGACGAGCCGACCAACAACCTCGACATTAACACCATCCGCTGGCTGGAGGACATCCTCAACGCGCGCAATTCGACGATGATCATCATCTCGCACGACCGCCACTTCCTGAACAGCGTATGCACCCACATGGCCGACCTGGACTACGGCAAGATCACCATCTATCCGGGCAACTACAACGACTACATGCTGGCCTCCACGCAGGCGCGCGAGCAGCAGTCCGCCGACAACGCCAAGGCCAAGGAAAAGATCGCCGAGCTGAAGGCGTTCGTAGCGCGCTTTTCCGCCAATGCCTCCAAGGCCAAACAGGCCACCAGTCGGGCGCGCCAGATCGACAAGATCAAGGTCGAGGACATCAAGCCTTCCAGCCGCCAGTACCCCTTCATCCGTTTCGAATACGACGAGCGCGAGAAGCTGCACCGGACCGCGGTCGAAGTGCAGAAGATGGCCAAGGGCTTCGACAAGATGCTGTTCTCCAATGTCAACTTTCGCATCGACGCGGGCGAGAAAGTCGCCATCATCGGCCCCAACGGGATCGGCAAGACAACTTTGCTGCGCTGCCTCGCCGGCGATCTGCAACCGGACACCGGCACCATCAAGTGGGCGGAAAAAGCCAAACTCGGCTATTACGCGCAGGATCACGCCGCCGATTTTGCCGAGGACAAGGACATGATGACGTGGATGACCGACTGGCGCGGCCCGTCCGACGACGACCAGGTGGTGCGCGGCACGCTGGGACGTTTGCTGTTTTCCGGCGACGATGTGAAGAAAAAAGTGAAAGTTCTTTCCGGCGGCGAGAAGGGCCGCATGTTATTCGGCAAACTGATGCTGGCAAAACCGAACGTACTGCTGATGGACGAGCCGACCAACCACATGGACATGGAAGCCATCGAATCGCTTAACACCGCACTCGACCTATTCAAAGGCACGCTGGTCTTCGTCAGCCATGACCGCGAGTTCGTGTCGTCGCTGGCGACGCGCATCATCGAAATTTCGGCCAGGGGCGTGAACGACTACCACGGCACCTATGAAGAATTCCTGCGCGACCAGATGGAAGAAAAAGCCTGAACCATTCGCCACGGATGAACACCGATGAGCACGGATAAGGCAAACCATAAGTCGCGCACCCAGTGCGTGTTGTCTCTCGGTATTATCCGTGTCTATCCGTGTTCATCCGTGGCTGATTAAATCAGTATGGACTCTCCTTATCCCCATACTTCCAGAACCATCGGCGTATTCGATTCCGGCGTGGGCGGCCTCTCGGTGCTGCAACACATCCGTGCCGCCTTGCCTGATGCGCACCTCGTTTATATCGCCGACTCGGGCCACGTGCCCTACGGCGACAAGTCGCCTGCGTATATCGAAGCGCGTTCGCTGGCGCTGACGCGTTTCCTCGTCGGCCTGGGCGCGGAGGCGGTCGTCATCGCCTGCAATACCGCAACGGCAGCCGCCGCCCATTCATTGCGGGTCCGGTTCAACCGCCTGCCTATCGTGGCGATGGAGCCGGCGGTCAAACCCGCCGTCGCCGCGACGAAGACGGGCGTGGTTGGTGTGCTGGCCACGGTCGGCACGCTGGAGAGCGCGCGCTTCGCCGCGCTGCTGGAAAAATATGCGGGCAACGCGAAGATCGTCACCCAGGGCTGTCCGGGCCTGGTCGAGGCAGTGGAGCGCGGCGACCTGCACAGTATCGAGACACGCCGTCTGGTCGAGCGTTACACCGCGCCGCTGCTCAAGGCGGGCGCCGACACCCTGATCCTGGGCTGCACCCACTATCCCTTCCTCGCACCGCTGATCCGCGAAGTGGTTGACGACGGGATTACGTTGATCGATACCGGCGCCGCCGTCGCGCGCGAACTGAAGCGCCGGGTCGAGGGCGAATTGCCGCCCCGTGTTACCCAGGGCGGCATCGGCGGCGAGACCTTCTTCACCAGCGGCGACGAGGCGCATGCGACGCGCATCATGTCGGCGTTATGGGGCGGCGCTGTCGTTGTTGAAAGTCTGCCGGACGAATTCCTGTGACGGTGCGATCGCTGTTTCTCATGCTGGCTGTCTTTGCCGCACCCTGGGCGTTGGCGGAACAGCCGCCGAAAGAGATACACGACCTGCTGGCCGCCGGGCCGCAGGGAAGCAAGCAGATTGCGCTGACGCTGGATGCCTGCTCCGGCAAGTTCGATGACGATCTGGTCGAATACCTCATCCGCAAGCGCATCCCGGCGACGATCTTCGCCACCAAGAAGTGGCTGGACAGGAATCCCAAAGGGCTTGCCATCGTCAAGACGCACCTTGATCTGTTCGATGTCGAAGATCACGGCGAAAGACATATCCCGGCAGTGATCGGCAAGGGTCGCACGGTCTATGGCATCCCCGGCGAGCCGGATGTGATCCACCTGCGCCGCGAAGTGGTGGAAGGCGCACGCGCCGTGCAGGAAGCCACAGGTGTCGCGCCGCATTGGTACCGCGGCGCCACGGGCGAATACGACGATGAGTCGATCAAGGAGATCGACCGGTTGGGCTACAAGATCGCCGGTTTCTCCGTGAATGCCGACGACGGGGCGACCTCGAAAAGACTCGCCATCGAAAAGAGACTGGCACGCGTCAAACCGGGCGACGTGATCCTCGCGCATATGAACAAACCCTCCTCCGACTCTGCCGAAGGATTGGCGGCCGGGCTGGACTACCTGCTCAAAAAGGACTTCCTGTTCGTGCGGCTGGATCAGGTTGATCTGCAGCAGCTGCCGAAATAAAGGACACCGTCCAAGCGATTTCCTCGACGAAACGCAGTAATCCGTTAAAATCTGGCGGCCATAGACAGGGAACTTCGCATGACCACCCCCCATTTCACCCTCACCATCTCCTGCCCCGACCGCTCCGGCATCATTGCCGCCGTGACCGGCTTCATCGCGCAGCTTGGCGGTTTCATCGTCGAGGCGAGTTATCACACCGAGCAGGAGGCACAACGCTTCTTTATGCGGCAGGAGATCCGCGCCGATTCCCTGCCGTTCGATGCGGCAGAGTTCCGCCGCCGTTTCAAGCCGCTGGCGGACGAGTTCGGCATGGATTGGCAACTGACCGATTCCACCCTCCGGAAAAGACTGGTCGTGCTGGTGAGCAAGCAGGCACACTGTCTGGACGATCTTCTCTACCGCTGGCGCAGCGGCGAATTGCAGGTGGATATTCCCTGCGTGATCTCCAACCACGAGGATTTGCGCGGCTTCGTCGAGTGGCACGGCATTCCCTTCATTCATCTGGACATGGCGGACAAGGCAGCCGCGTTTGAAAAGATCGCCGCACTGTTCGAACAGGAGCGCGGCGACTGCATGGTGCTGGCGCGCTTCATGCAGGTCCTGCCGACGGCCCTGTGCCGCCGCTGGCCCGGACGCATCCTCAACATCCATCACAGTTTCCTGCCTTCCTTCGCCGGTGCCAAACCGTACCATCAGGCCTACCAGCGCGGGGTCAAGCTGATCGGCGCGACCTGTCATTACGTCACCGAGGCGCTGGATGCGGGGCCGATCATCGAACAGGACACCGTGCGCATCGACCACGGCGACACGCCGGACGACCTGGTGCGTTACGGGCGCGACATCGAAAAGACCGTGCTGGCGCGGGGCCTGCGCTACCACGTGGAAGACCGCGTGCTGGTGTGCGGCAACAAGACCATCGTGTTTCGCTAAACCTGCCGCGAACTAAATGGCCAGTGCGAAGTCTATGGCCTGTCTTCCAACCCGCGTGACTGATTGATGTCCGTCTCCCGCATCGGCCCCTATTCCATCGTACGCGAACTGGGAGAGGGTGCGACTTCCAACGTCTATCTGGCGATCCGCGACAAATCGTTCGCTTCGGTCGCGCTCAAGCAGTTGCGCAAAGGCTGCCAGACCGACTTGCACAAGGCCATGTTCGCCACCGAGGTCGAGCTCGGGCACAGGATGGAACACAAGAACATCGTGCGCGTGCTGGATGCGGACCTCGCCGAAAAGAGCGGCGCCTATCTGGTGATGGAATACGTGAACGGCGTGCCACTCGACCACCATGATCATCCGGATACCTTGCTGCCGCTGGAAAAAGTATTGTCCGTCATCGAACAGGTGGCGGGCGCGCTGCACTATGCGGCTGCCCTCGGGGTGGTGCACCGCGATGTCAAACCGGGCAACCTCATTCTCAAACCGAACGGCATCGCCAAACTGGCCGATTTTGGCTGCGCCATTCCGCACAGCCAGATGGGCGCGGTGGTGGCGGGAAGCCTGGCCTATATGTCGCCGGAACAACTGGAGGGCGAGGCGCTGGACCAGCGCGCCGACATCTATGCGCTGGGTGCGGTGCTGTATCGATTGCTCACCGGCAAGCACACCTTCGAGGCGGACAACCAGTTCGATGCGCGCATGGCGATCCTCAACTTCCCTATCACGCCCATCCAGACCTATCGTAATGGCTTGCCGAAGATATTGGTCGACTTTATCTCACGCGCGTTGGAAAAAAACATCGATCGCCGTTTTCAGACCTGGGAAACATTTATCGATGACTTCGCGATCGTGGCGAAGACGATCCGTGAATCCGAGGACGACCTCGACATGTATCGCGGCTTCAGTATGAACACGCAAAAAGTCATCTCGTACAATCTCTCCACCTCCCGCCAACTCTCGCGTAGCGGCTATTCACGCAGCGGCTTCTCGCGGAGCAGTATGCCGGACTGAATGACCGGGCGCCGCACTGTGGCACGGTATTCGCTAGACATTCTGTCAAACAGACAAAAATGCATCCATCATGAAAATTGCTTACGACGAATCGGCAAGTTCACTGCCTACGACGAGTTACTCGACGACGCTCAATGCCCGCGTGTTGCCGCCCAACCGTTCTTTGAATATTTGAATTCATTGGATTCCGATGAGCTCCTGGCGCGGCGTGAGGCGGTTGAAGCCACCATCATGGCGATGGGCATCACCTTCACGATCTACAGCGAGGCCGGCAATATCGACAGGGCGTGGCCCTTCGATGTGATTCCTCGGGTGATACCCATCCAAGCCGGGTTAAAGCAAAGACTGAAGGCGCTCAATCGATAGCAGTCTGCTAAAAAAAGGGCACCTTGCGGTGCCCTTGAAAAGGAGCCGGGGAGGCTCCAGGGAGGAGAGATTACACGTTGTAGGCGCGCTCGCCGTGTGTCGCGGTGTCCAGACCTTCGCGCTCGGCTTCTTCCGAGACACGCAGCCCCATGACCATGTCGACCAGCTTGAAGCAGACGAAGGCGACCACACCGGACCAGACGATGGTGATCAGCACACCAGTCGCCTGAGTCATCACTTGGTGCATCATCTCGTAGTCCTTTACACCCACGCCGCCCAGTGCCGGCGAAACGAAGATGCCGGTGCCGATCGCGCCGATGATGCCGCCCACTGCGTGGATGCCGAACACGTCCAGCGAGTCGTCATAGCCCAGCGACTTCTTCAGGCCGGTCACCGCCCACAGACAGACCGGGCCGACGATCAGACCGAGGATGATGGCGCCCATCGGGCCGACCAGACCGGCAGCCGGGGTGACGGCGACCAGACCAGCCACTGCGCCGGAAGCGATACCCAGCATGGAAGTCTTGCCGCGCCACATCTTCTCGGCAGCCATCCAGCTCAGAGCTGCAGTGGCGGTGGCGACGATGGTGTTCAGGAAGGCCAGTGCTGCACCGCCGGTGGCTTCCAGGTTGGAGCCGGCGTTGAAACCGAACCAGCCCACCCACAGCAGGGATGCACCGATCATGGTCATCGGCAAGTTGTGCGGAGCCATCGGCTCTTTACCGTAACCGATACGCTTGCCGATCACGATGGCACCGACCAGTGCCGCGATACCGGCGTTGATGTGCACCACGGTGCCGCCCGCGAAGTCCAGCGCGCCCTTCTCGAACAGGTAGCCGCCGGCCGCCCACACCATGTGTGCGATCGGCAGGTAGGCGAAGGTGAACCACAGTGCGGAGAACACCATCAGCGAGCCGAACTTGATGCGCTCTGCGAAGCCGCCGATGATCAGCGCGGTGGTGATCGCCGCGAAGGTCAGCTGGAAGGCAACGAAGGTGAACTCGGGGATCACCACGCCGTCCGTGAAGGTGGCTGCAGTGCTGTCGCCGGTCATGCCAGCCAGGAACAGCTTGGCGGTGTCGCCGATCATCCAGTTCATCGAGCCGCCGTCGCCGAAAGCCAGCGAGTAGCCGTAGATCACCCACAGGATGGAGATCAGCGCGAAGATGCCGAACACTTGTGACAGAACGGACAGCATGTTCTTGGCGCGCACCAGGCCACCGTAGAAAAGGGACAGGCCCGGAACGATCATCAGGATCACCAGCAGTGTGGACAGCATCATCCAGGTGGTGTCGCCTTTATCAGGCACGGGTGCAGCGGCCGCCGCCTCGGCGGTTGCTGTCACGGCTTCGGCAGCAGGGGCTGCTTCCTCGGCGAACGAGGGGCTGACTGCGCCGAACAACACGGCCAGCAGGGTGAACATCATAAAGAATTTTTTGGCTACGTCGTAACCCCAGCTTACGCTGGCGTTAGCCTTCGCCGAAACTTCGCTTCGCTTCGTTTTCATCATGCTCTCCTTAAAGGGCTTCGGGACCGACTTCGCCGGTGCGGATACGGATCACTTGCTCGAGGTCGGATACGAAGATCTTGCCGTCGCCGATCTTGCCGGTCTGGGAGGCTTTTTCGATTGCCTCGATCACGCGATCCAGTTGCTCGTCCTTGATGGCGGCTTCCAGCTTGATCTTGGGCAGGAAGTCCACCACATATTCCGCACCGCGATACAACTCGGTGTGGCCCTTTTGGCGACCGAAACCTTTGACTTCGGTGACGGTGATGCCTTGCACATCCATCGCGGACAGTGCTTCGCGCACTTCGTCCAGCTTGAACGGCTTGATGATTGCAGTGACCATTTTCATCTTTATCTCCAGAATTGAACGTTGCCTTTACGCTTTACCCCTCTCCCGAGGGAGGAGGGGTAGAGGGAAGGAATTACGTTGAGAACAAGCGACTCAAAATGAGTGACTCAGGGAAGCGACAACCGTGCTCTTGCCCAGTTTCTTGTTGAGGACGGTGTACGCTGCACTGGCATTGGTGTCGCTGAACGCAAGGCCAAACACATAACCGCCCACATCTTTGCTGGCACTCAACTTGTAGTCCGTGTAGCTCAGGTTGGTTGCCCCGGCTCCTGCATTACTGCCCTTGTAATCCTGGCGCCCCAGATGTGCACCGAGCGAGAGTCCCAGCTCCTCCAGCGCATAAGAGGCGTTCAACTCGTAATACACAGTACCTGCGGCATCATTCACGCCGAAGGTGTCACCGAGCGAATAGGAGAGCTTGGCGGTTATGATGGAATAACTGACCGCACCGTAGAGTTCATTGGTGTTGGCCTTGGTGTTGCCCGCGTAGTCCCCCGGATAGTTGTAGCGCAAGAATCCCGCATCATAAGCGATGTCGCCCACCGCCCCCTTGTAGCCGGCATAGGTATCCAGTTCCGTGCTGGCATGGGTGGCGATGCCCGCATCCTGCAACCAGCTGATGCTGGAACCCCATACACCCGCATACAAGCCGCTGGGATGCGCATAGTCGAAGCCGCCTTGAATGGCGGGGCCCCTACCGGTTTGCGAGATGCCACGGTACAGATAATCGGAGGTGATGCTCACGTTTGCGCTGAAGGGAGAGGCTTCTTCAGCCATGGCAGGCGCAGCGAACGCAGCAACCAGAGCGGCAACGAGCAGTTTTTTCTTCAACATGGTATTTCCTTTCGTTAGGTTTCAAAGCGGGATAAAAGTATCCACGCCCAACATTAAGCAGCTACCGTGCCAACTCCTGTAAACTCGATAAGGACAGGCTTTCGTTGGGTTTAAGTCGCCCATTGAAAAAAACGGAATGCACCGGTAGCGCGCGCAGCATGGCGCAGGCGCACCGCTCTGGTGCGATGCGCTACGGGTGAAATCAACCCGGGCCGCAAGTGGACACATCGCTGCTTATGACGGGGTCTGTTGATTGCAGGACGACGGGGTTGCGGTGGAGGTTCATGCGCAAAGCGCGTTAGACCGAAACGGCAACGGCCTTGCGGCTTCTCCCCCGCCGGAGGGCTGCGCCCGCCGTGTTGGTATGGCCGGGCGTGGCTGGTACACTGCCAGACACCGTTAATCAGAGGGGAAGCACAATGTTGAACACGAAATTCTTTGAAGAAATGTCATCGAAGCTAAGTGAGGCTGTGGCCAACAGCCCGGCCAAAGACTTCGAGAAGAACGCCCGTGCGCTGCTGGCACAGGGATTCTCCAAGCTCGATCTGGTCACGCGCGAAGAGTACGAAGTGCTGGCGGCGCGCCAGGACAAACTGGAAGCGCGCCTGGCTGAACTGGAAGCCCGGCAGTAATGCGCAACTACCCCGCCCTTCCCGTCTGCGCCGGAACGGAAGACTGATGGGGCTCGCCGTTCTCTACAGCCGCGCCCTGTCCGGCATGGAGGCGGCGCAGGTCACGGTGGAAGTGCACCTGGCCAACGGGCTGCCCCAGTTCACCCTCGTCGGCCTCCCCGAGGCGGAAGTGAAAGAGAGCAAGGATCGCGTGCGCGCGGCCTTGCAAAACTGCCAGTTCGAATTTCCCGCGCGGCGTATCACCGTCAACCTCGCGCCGGCCGATCTACCCAAGGAAAGCGGGCGTTTCGATCTGCCGATCGCGCTGGGGATCCTCGCGGCATCCGGCCAGATCCCCGCCAACCGGCTGAACGAATACGAATTTGCCGGAGAGCTCGCCCTGACCGGCGAGCTGCGCCCGATCCGCGGCGCGCTGGCGATGACCTACCGCGCCGCCGATTCTGGCCGCGCCTTCATTCTGCCTGCCGTGAACGCTCCCGAAGCGGCGCTGGTACAGGATGCCGTGGTGCATCCGGCGCAATCCTTGTTGCAGGTGGCCGCGCATCTGACCGGGCGCGAACTGCTGACGCGCTTCATTCCGCAGACAGAAGGGGTCGCGCCGCATTACCCAGACATGAAGGAAGTGAAAGGTCAGACAGCTTCCAAGCGTGCGTTGGAGATCGCCGCGGCGGGCGGACATTCCGTGCTGATGTCCGGCCCGCCCGGCACCGGCAAAAGCATGCTGGCGGCGCGCTTCCCCGGCATCCTGCCGCAGATGACGCAACAGGAAGCGCTGGAGTCCGCCGCCATGCAATCCCTGGGAGGCCAGTTCGAAATCGTGAACTGGAAACGCCGCCCCTACCGTGCGCCGCATCACACCGCGAGCGCGGTGGCGCTGGTTGGCGGCGGCAGCAACCCGCGTCCGGGCGAGATTTCGGTGGCGATGCACGGCGTGTTGTTTCTGGATGAGTTGCCGGAGTTCGATCGCAAGGTGCTGGAGGTGTTGCGCGAGCCGCTGGAGAGCGGACACATCACCATCTCGCGCGCCGCGCGGCGCGCCGATTTCAAGGCGCAGTTCCAGTTGCTTGCCGCAATGAACCCGTGCCCCTGCGGCTATCTGGGACATTTCAACGGCAAATGCCGCTGCACCCCGGACCAGGTGGCGCGCTATCGCGGCAAGATTTCCGGTCCGCTGCTGGACCGCATCGATATTCAGATTGAAGTCCCCGCCGTGCCGCAGGAAGATTTGTTGAAACAATCCGATGGCGAAAGCAGCAGCGCTATTCAAGTGCGCGTGGAAGCGGCGCGGCAACGCCAACTGGCACGGCAGGGCAAACCGAACGCGCAACTCTCCGTGACCGAGATCGACACCTGGTGCGCGCCCGATGCGCAAGGCGAAGCCTTGCTGCGTCAGGCCATCACCCGCTTGAACCTATCCGCCCGTGCCTATCACCGCATCCTCAAAGTCGCTCGCACCATTGCCGATCTTGAAAATGCGAATGACATCGCCACCCGGCATATTGCCGAGGCCATCCAATATCGCCGGATGAATCTCTGAACAGGCACGGGGTGCCGCGTCATGTTGAGTGCGATCAAAAAACTGGCGGCCGCAACCGCTACTTTCGGTTTCACCACCGCGCTTAATTCGCTACATCAACGTGCACGGCACGCGCATATAGCCGTTGCTCATGCAAGGGCATGCGCCTGTTTTGGCTTGTCTTTCTCCCCTGTTTCCAGTACCTTGCGTCCCTCGCTAGGGGTCTGCCCGAGAAATCAAATCATGGCAGTGAGACACACCCTTTGAACCTGTACGGGTCATGCCGTCGTAGGGAAGCATTCTTCCGATGCTCCCCGCTAATTTTTGGAGCATCACAATGAACGCCAATCCCCAATTCCTCGCCACCGCTGCCCACGTCGATGCGGCCGCCGTCAAGCCGTTGCCGAATTCGCGCAAGGTCTATGTGCAAGGTTCGCGTCCCGACATTCAAGTGCCGATGCGCGAGATCACGCAGGACGAGACGCCCGCCAGCATGGGCGCGGAAGTGAACCCGCCGGTTTATGTGTACGACTGTTCCGGCCCTTACACCGACCCTGCAGTGAAGATCGACATCCGCTCCGGTTTGGCCGAGATGCGCGCAGGCTGGATCGCAGAACGCGACGACACCGAAGCCTTGCCGCATCTGACTTCCGAATACGGCCGCCAGCGTTTGAACGACCCCGCACTGGCCGACATGCGCTTCAACCTGCAGCACACCCCGCGCAAGGCCAAGCCCGGCAAGAACGTGACGCAGATGCACTACGCACGCCAAGGCATCATCACGCCCGAGATGGAATACATCGCCATCCGCGAGAACCAAAAAGTGGATGGCATGAACGAGATGATGCTGAAACAGCATCCGGGCGAGAACTTCGGCAAGGCGATGCCGAAGAAAATCACGCCGGAATTTGTGCGCGCCGAAGTGGCGGCGGGTCGCGCGGTGATCACCGCCAACATCAACCACCCCGAGATCGAGCCCATGATCATCGGCCGCAACTTCCTGGTGAAGATCAACGCCAACATCGGCAACTCCGCGCTCGGTTCGAGCATCCAGGAAGAAGTCGAGAAAATGACCTGGGCGATCCGTTGGGGTGGCGACACGGTGATGGATTTGAGCACCGGCAAGAACATCCACGAGACGCGCGAGTGGATCATCCGCAACTCTCCCGTCCCCATCGGCACCGTGCCGATTTATCAGGCACTGGAGAAAGTGAACGGCAAGGCGGAAGACCTGACCTGGGAGATTTTCAAGGACACTCTGATCGAGCAAGCCGAACAGGGCGTGGACTACTTCACCATTCATGCGGGCGTGTTGCTGCGTTACATCCCGATGACGGCGAACCGCATGACCGGCATCGTGTCGCGCGGCGGCTCCATCATGGCGAAGTGGTGCCTGGCACACCACAAGGAAAATTTCCTCTACACGCATTTCGAAGAAATCTGCGAAATCATGAAAGCCTACGACGTGACCTTCTCACTGGGCGACGGCTTGCGTCCAGGCTCCATCTACGATGCCAACGACGAAGCACAACTGGGCGAACTCAAGACCTTGGGCGAACTCACCCAGATCGCGTGGAAGCATGATGTGCAAGTGATGATCGAAGGCCCCGGCCATGTTCCGATGCACATGATCAAGGAGAACATGGATCTGCAACTGAAGTGGTGCCACGAAGCGCCGTTCTACACGCTGGGCCCACTGACGCAAGACATCGCGCCTGGCTACGACCACATTACTTCTGCGATTGGTGCGGCGATGATCGGCTGGTTCGGCACCGCCATGCTCTGCTACGTCACGCCCAAGGAACACCTGGGCCTGCCCAACAAGGCCGACGTGAAGGAAGGCATCATCACCTACAAGATCGCAGCGCACGCGGCCGATCTCGCCAAGGGTCACCCCGGCGCGCAGGTGCGCGACAACGCGATGAGCAAGGCGCGTTTTGAATTCCGCTGGGAAGACCAGTTCAACCTCGGCCTCGACCCCGACCGCGCGCGCGAATTCCACGACGAGACGCTGCCCAAGGAATCCGCCAAAATCGCCCACTTCTGCTCCATGTGCGGCCCGCATTTCTGCTCGATGAAGATCAGCCAGGACGTGCGCGACTTCGCGGCGAAGGAAGGTCTGGACGAGCAGGCCGCGCTACTGAAGGGGATGGAGGTGAAGTCGGTGGAGTTTGTGAAGCAGGGGGCGGAGGTTTATCACAAGGCGTGATGAGCTTCGGACTGGCGCGGATATAATTTCGCACCATGAACTGCCGTCCCTCCTGCGCCGCCTGCTGCATCGCGCCTTCCATCACCTCGCCCCTGCCCGGCATGCCGAATGGCAAGCCTGCCGGGGTGCCGTGCGTGCAACTGGATGGCGAGTTGCGCTGCAAGGTGTTCGGCCAGCCGCAGCGCCCAGACCTTTGCGGCGGGTTGCAGCCTTCTGCCGAGATGTGCGGCGCATCGCGTGAACACGCGCTGGCGTGGCTGAACGAACTGGAACTGGCCACGCGCCCGACAATGCAGGCGCATTCAGCGCATCAGTTAACTTCGAGAAGTTCAACCTCGAATAGCAAGGTCGCATTGCCGGGGATCACGCCGCCCGCACCGCGACGGCCATAACCCATCTCAGGCGGGATGACCAAGGTGCGTTGACCGCCCACCTTCATGCCTTGCACGCCCATGTCCCAACCTTGGATGACCTGGCCCATGCCGAGCGGAAAATCGAACGGTTCGTCGCGGTCGCGCGAGCTGTCGAACTTCGTGCCCTTGTTGTCTGCTGCATTCTTGTCGAACAACCAACCGGTGTAATGCACCGTCACGTGTTGGCCTTCTTGCGCCTCTTCACCCTCACCCACCTTGGTATCCACCATGTCGGTCTTGATGACCTTGAGCAGCTTCACATCGAACACCAGCGTCGCATTCGGCGGGATCACGCCGCCCGCCCCGCGCGGGCCGTAGCCCATCTCGGGCGGGATCACCAACGTGCGCTGTCCGCCTTCCTTCATGCCGGCCACGCCCTCGTCCCAACCCTTGATCACGCGCCCGCCGCCCAGCGGAAAATCGAACGGCTCGTTCCGGTCGAGCGAACTGTCGAACTTCGCGCCCTTGTTCTCCGGTGCGCTCTCGTCAAAGAGCCAGCCGGTGTAATGCACGATGACGGTCTGCCCGGCCTGCGCTTCCGCGCCTTCGCCTAGTTTGGTGTCGGTTTGGATGAGGTCTGTCATGGAACAATTTCCTTATTAATATAGAGCCAATTAATGAGTGGCGTTGAAAAGTTTTGCCTAGATGGCTGGTGCAGATAGTAAATGGGAATTGGCCACGTATAAAAGGTGTCTGCAAACAACGCGCCACAATTTAGATTTCCTGTGGCATTAGTGCTAGACGATCAGCCTTAGGGAGCAGCAAATGATTTTCAACGGAATAGTCGACAATCGTTAGGCCATAACCAGTCAGTGCGCCAATTGATTTGGCATGTCCATTATGAAAATAATTGACTGGTGCATTTGTAATTTGATTTAAATATAGAACCCCACCATATTCTAGGCAATTCCCAATAGTCGGCAAATATACGAGCCTTGAAATATTCCTCGACCCAAGATTGGTCAGGAAGCTTACAAGTTGCGATTGTGCAACACCTTTTCTGTAAAAGTTCTCACGAGCAAAATTCTTGAGGTCGTGCATCAGGTGTTCATGTTCAAATAGATTTTTCCGCTCATCCACTCGTCATCGCATTCCGCCAGCAAGGCGGACACGAGGCGCAGGCAGGCATCGGGGTTCGGGAAGATGGAAGCAACGCGGGTTCTACGCTTCAGTTCGCGGTTGATGCGTTCCAGTCCGTTGGTTGTACGCAGCCGCACCCGGTGCGACGCGGGATAATCAAACACGGCAAATCCCATGGGCAGGTTTTCTTCCGCCCACGTCGCCAGTTTGGGCATTTCTTTGCGCCAAGCCTCAATGGCCTGATTCAGCAACCGTTGTGCTTCGTCCCGATCCGGGGCATTGAAGATGGCGCGAATACGGAGCGCCACCGGCTGACGTTGACATTGCAATGGCAGTTAGCGTAATAAAAACAGCAAAAAAGCGAGTAATGATGATTTTCATTGAAGACCTCGCTCTATCCTTGCGTGCATTCTTTCAGCCTTGGTGCGCGGCCCTCGGCGACGAGGAATTGCGGAAGCCCTTTGTTTTACTAGGAAATCGACGATGTCTGGAAGTTGATAGAGCGATTTTTTCCCGACCTTTACGCTGGTAATAAGCGGACAGCCCATTGCTTCCAAATTGGCCAAGTGTCCTACCGAGCGATTGTGCAACACCTTTTCTGTAAAAGTTCTCACGAGCAAAATTCTTGAGGTCGTGCATCAGGTGTTCATGTTCAAATAGATTTTTCCGCTCATCCACTCGTCATCGCATTCCGCCAGCAAGGCGGACACGAGGCGCAGGCAGGCATCGGGGTTCGGGAAGATGGAAGCAACGCGGGTTCTACGCTTCAGTTCGCGGTTGATGCGTTCCAGTCCGTTGGTTGTACGCAGCCGCACCCGGTGCGACGCGGGATAATCAAACACCGCAAATCCCATGGGCAGGTTTTCTTCCGCCCACGTCGCCAGTTTGGGCATCTCCTTGCGCCAAGCTTCGATAGCCTGGTTCAGCAAACGTTGTGCTTCGTCCCGATCCGGGGCATTGAAGATGGCGCGGATACGGAGCGCCACCGGCTGACGTTGATCTAGACGCGCCACATAAGCGCGTGCGTTTTGCTGCAAATGGAACTGGCAACGCTGCCACGGCACGCTGGGGAATACCGCCCGGCGCGCCGCCTTGAGTCCGGCATGGTCGTCGGATACGATCAGCTTGACCCCGCACAGACCGCGTCGCACCAGACTGTCGAGGAAGCTGCGCCAATGCACTTCCGCCTCC